>NZ_QRVX01000045.1:0-18905 GCF_003458885.1 Coprococcus sp. AF21-14LB
GTTAGAGAAAATAAAAACTGTAATAAGTAGTGAAGAGTTTTTGTATTATATCGGAAATAGTAGGGATAATACTATGAAAGTATATGGAAGATTTCAATTGATGGAAAAATTATGTAAGGAGATAAGCGATGATTGATAAAGTTCATATTCTGGCCTTAAAATCTATCAAAGATTTGAGTGTTGAATGTTCAAAATTAAATTTGTTTGTGGGAACAAATTCATCTGGAAAATCCACATTTTTACATGCATTATTAGCATTGACTCAAAGGAGTCTTAATGGGAAATATATTTCCATAGGAGATTTTAGAGAAGTAAGAAATTATTATATGTCAAATTCCTCAATAAAGATTGAAATATTAGAAAAGGGCAAAACGAAGCCAGCTTGGGTAGAATTTGTTGAGGACAAGGAAAATGAGGCATATAAAGTATGTACATCTTCGGACGATATATCTGTGACAGAACTTTTATTGGATGGAGAATGTGATGATCCAGAACAATCAGATTTGTTATTGGAGGATTTTGGATTTCATTATTTGTCTTGTCATCGAATGGGTGTCAATGACATATATGCTAAAAATATGTTAAATGATAGTGACTTTGGAATAGATGGAGAGTACGCATTAGCCTATTTATTACAAAACGAGGGTATGATAGTTGATGATAATCTTGTTGTAAAGGATACAGATTTTACTAATACTTTATTGGATCAAGTAAATTATTGGTTGAATGATATTATAGGTACTACATTGTATATAAGTGATTTAAAAAAAACAAATTATCTACAGGTAAAATATAACAATAATCCCGCTAATGCAGTCTCCGAAGCGTTGTATTGCAGACCGGTAAATGTTGGGTCTGGAATTAGTTATTTAATAAGTATTATAATTTTGTGTCTGGGTGCGGAAAGTGATTCTGTTATAATTATAGAAAATCCAGAAATTCATTTGCATCCAAAAGCTCAGTCAAAATTATGTGAATTTTTGTATTTTGTTAGTCAATCAGGTCGTCAATTATTCATTGAAACACATAGTGATCATATCTTTAATGGATTAAGAGTAGGCGTTGCCAATGGAAGTATGAACCAAGAAGATATTTCTGTTAATTTTTTTGCAATGAATGAACAATATGAGACACAGTGCAATCCAATTATATTTAAAGAATATGGAAAAATAGTAGGAACCAATGAAGACATGGATATAGATGATTTGTTTGATCAGTTTGAAATTGACTTGAATAGAATGTTTGGATTGTAGGAAAAGGAGTCTACGAAAGAAAATGGATTATTATTTGAATGAATATTCATTGAGAGGACAATTTGCGAGTGTAGAAGATTTTTTTGAATCTCTTAGAAATTATACTTTTCCTATTTTAAATAAAATAAAAGACAAAAATGAAAATATCATATGGAAGAAGGATACATTTTGGCAATCAGAAATCTGTAAAGGGGTATGCCTGACGAATATACCTAAAAAGAGGAATGAACGTTCATCAGAAATTGCACAGTTACAAATGCAGTTAATGAAGATTGCTTACGAAGAACCTTTTTATGGTGCCGATTCTGCTTCTGATTTAAAGGTAAAAGAGTATCAATTTGATGAAGAGTATAGAGAATATTTTGAAGAGAGAAATTGTTTTACAAATGCAATAGAAAACGAGGGAATTATAATATCGTTTATTCATCCAGCATATTCTTGTATGAACTTCCTCTTTGTGTTGAATATAACGATACAGAGAGTACGTATAATATTGATAATATATATTCTTTAGAGTGGTGGAAGCGTGAGCCAGAAATAAAGACATGGAGAATTGGAAGAAAGTACCTTGTTGAGGTACGTGCCAATGAATTTGAATATCACCCACCACATTTTCATGTAAGTTGTAATGAGTTTTCAGCAGTATTTAAAATGAGTGATGGGAACTTATATAAAGATGGTAAGAAGAAATGGACATACCAAATGGTCACTGAAATAAAAGATTGGTATGAAACAAATAAAGAAGAATTACAAGAGGCGTGGAAAAATTTACATAGTAGTTGCTTTTAAAGAGAAACATGGTTATAATCAATTTAATGGCAACAATTTGGCAACAGAAAATCAGCAAGCCAAAATAATATATGTAATTGAGATAAAATATCGGCAGAAAAGATATAAAACTTAAACAAAAATATTTAAGAATAATTATGAACTTGCCGAGAATGAATAATATACAAGCGTGTGCGAGGGAGATTGTGGATAAAGGGATGATTTATTAATAAGAAAAGGTGTATGGTGGAAAGCAAGTCTGAAAACAAAATGATTAGGCGTTGTCAGATTCAAATAACAGACAGAAAACCTCGGATGCCCATTTTATAAGGGTTTCCGAGGTTTCTTTATGCCTGTTGGATCTATTTCTTTTGACGGAGTATTTTTTATGCGTTAATACCGAAAAATTTCTCCATATCCTCTTCCACAGTGCCAATTCCTGCAATGCCGAAGTTCTCGATCAAGACCTTTGCAACATTCGGGCTGAGAAATGCCGGAAGTGTAGGGCCAAGGTGGATATTCTTCACACCAAGATATAAAAGAGCCAGAAGAACGATAACTGCTTTTTGCTCGTACCATGCGATATTATAGATAATTGGCAGATCGTTAATATCGTCAAGCCCAAAGACCTCTTTGAGTTTCAAGGCGATTACAGCAAGGGAATAGGAATCATTGCATTGACCTGCATCCAGAACACGTGGGATGCCATTGATATCGCCTAAAGGCAACTTGTTATATTTATATTTTGCACAACCGGCAGTAAGGATGACAGTGTCCTTCGGCAGAGCCTTAGCAAATTCTGTATAGTAGTCGCGGCTCTTTGCTCGACCATCACAGCCCGCCATAACCACAAACTTTTTGATAGCACCGCTTTTTACAGCTTCTACAACTTTATCTGCCAAAGCCAGAACCTGTGCATGGGCAAATCCGCCGATGATTTCACCGGTTTCGATTTCACTCGGAGCGACACATTTTTTTGCATGCTCAATAATCGCAGAAAAATTTTTTTGTTCGCCAATTTCTCCCGGAATATGTGTACATCCCGGATATCCCGCAGCGCCGGTAGTGTAAAGCCTGTTTTTGTAACTATCCTTAGGAGGAACAATGCAGTTGGTTGTCATTAGAATAGGACCGTTAAAGGATTCAAATTCTTCTTTTTGTTTCCACCAAGCATTCCCATAATTACCAACAAAGTTAGGATATTTTTTGAAAGCGGGATAATAATGAGCTGGCAACATCTCGGAATGCGTATACACATCCACTCCAGTTCCCTGTGTCTGTTCTAACAGCATTTCCAAATCGCGCAGGTCGTGGCCGGATACCAGAATGCCGGGGTTCTTTCTGACACCGATATTTACCTTTGTAATTTCGGGGTTTCCATAGCTGTCTGTGTTAGCCTTATCCAGCATTGCCATACCGGATACTCCGTATTTTCCTGTTTCCATTGTTAGAGCAATCAGATCTTCTACACTAAGGTTGTCATTCAGCGTGGCAGCCAGTGCTTTCTGAAGAAATGTGTCAACTTCATCGTTGTCCTTCAACAGCACATTTGCGTGCTTCGAGTAAGCGGAAAGTCCCTTCAAACCGTAGGTGATTAACTCGCGCAGAGAGCGAATATCCTCGTTTTCGGTAGAAAGAACACCGACAGTTCTGGCTTTTTCTTCCCAGTTTTCAGATCCGTTCCATTTTGCGGCTTCAGGCAGAACAGTCAGATTGGTAACTTGCTTTAGCAGAACTTCCTTTTCGGTCAGTGTAGCACGGATTCTTGATTCAATGCTCTCTTTATCAAAATTTGCGTTGGTAATGGTAGTGAACAGATTCAGAGTAATCAAGTGATTGATTTTTGCAGAGACCTGTTTACCTTCCTGACGCAATGCAGTCGTAATAGCCGAAATTCCTTTTGTAACATAGACCAACAGATCCTGCATGGCCGCTACATCAGGTTTCTTTCCGCATATGCCGGACATGGTGCAGCCCTTGCACCCGGCGGTTTCCTGACACTGATAGCAAAACATTTTTTGTTCCATAATATACCTCCTAAAAACTATTAAAATTTGGAATAATGTGGTTTCTTTTTGATCAAAAAAGCATATAGACACGTTTGAATTAATCTTCCTAGGCGATTGCAGACACAGGACACGAGTCGGCGGCCTCCTGTACAGCATCTTGATTTTCAGCGTTTGCTCGTTGATACGCTTCCGCCTTTCCCTGCTCGTTCATACGGAAAACTTCGCCGCAGATCCCACAGCAAAGCCCACAGCCAATGCAGAGATCCTTATCTACTTTTGTTGCTTTCATAAAATCACCTTCTTTTGTCAATTTTGCGTTTGATTAAAATACAACTACTAAAAGCATTTTGAACGCTTCCTTCCCATATACCGCATGGGGATGGCCTGCTGGCATGACAATAGATTCTCCTTCGTGCAGCAGATATTCAACGCCATCAATCGTGATTTTTCCGATACCATCCAAGCAGGTGACGAAGGCGTCCCCACCCGATTCATGGGTGCTGATCTCTTCACCTTTTGCGAATGAGAACAGGGTAATACTTAATGCCTGGTTTTGTGTCAAAGTTTTGCTGACAATCTGACCCTCCTGATAGGAAATTTGTTCTCTCAGCGTCAGTACTTCTGATTGAGCGATGTTTTTCATTTTTTTACTCATAGTATCTCTCCTTTTATTCCAAAATTTTACCATCCAACGAAATTGTAACAATCTGCCAAGGAATGAATTTTCCGCTTGCCTGCAACGCTTTTTTGGCAGCTAATTCTAGTCCGCCGCAGCAGGGAACCTCCATGCGTACAACCGTTACACTTTGAATATTGTTGTTTTGAATGATCTGCGTCAGCTTTTCGCTGTAATCTATGCTGTCAAGCTTTGGGCAGCCGATAATCGTAATTTTCCCACGCATGAAATCCTCGTGCATTCTGGCATAGGCGTATGCACTGCAATCCGCTGCAATTAACAATTTTGCGCCGTCAAAATATGGTGCATTAGTCGGTACCAGTTTGATTTGGCATGGCCATTGTCCCAACTGTGATTCTGTCTGTACCCGGGCAGAAGGAGTTGTTTCTTGTGAATGTTGAATACGCTGCATTCGACTGCCGGGGCAGCCTGTATGGGGAACAGCGGCATGATTGCTTTTCGCTTTTTTCCTCATATTTTCCTGCACAGCTTTTTCATCATAGGCGGCAGCTTCTCTCTCCACAAAGGAAATTGCACCTGTCGGGCAGGTTGGCAGACAATCTCCCAAACCATCACAATAATCATCTCGCAGAAGTGTTGCTTTGCCGTTTACCATGCCGATTGCACCCTCGTGACAAGCTTCGGCACACGCACCACATCCGTTACATTTTTCTTCATCTATTTGGATAATTCTTCGAATCATTTTATACCATCCTTTCTCTTGTCTTTCTAGGCATAGTATATTACAATTAAAAATAAAAATCTGTTGTTATAACAACGAAAGGGTAAAAAATATGAAATTATCCGATATGCAGCTATTCCGTGGGTTAGAAGAAGATGACATCTCCTCGCTTTTAAGCTGTTTGAATAGTGTAAAACGCAATTATAAAAAAGGAGAAGTAATTCTTTCAGAAGGGAGTATTATAGAGAATATCGGCATTGTACTGTCAGGCATGGCAATGATATCTTGTAACGATATTTGGGGGAATACCAGCATTTTAGGAAGTGTTGCACCTGGTTCTGTATTTGCTGAGGTATATGCCTGTATTCCGGGACAGCCGATGCTGGTTACAGTGTCTGCCGTGGAAGATACCTCTGTGTTGTTTATGAATGTGGGACGTGTTCTGACTACCTGCACAAACGCCTGCCCTTTTCATACAAACCTTGCACGAAATCTACTGACTGTCTGTGCTCATAAAAGTCTGCAACTTTCACAAAGGATTTTGCACACCAGTTCCAAATCCATACGAGGCCGATTGATGTCTTATTTTTCAGAATGCGCAAAACATGCCGGAAGCAATTCTTTTCTGATTCCATATAACCGCCAGCAATTAGCAGATTACTTGAATGTTGACCGCAGTACTATGTGCAACGAGCTTTCTAAAATGCAGAAAGATGGCATGATTGAATATAAAAAAAATCGTATTTTGCTCAAAGACTGAGATTTAAGGAATGGTATGAATTTGAATAGGGATTGATTTTTTAAGCAAAATCGCTTATGATCTGAAATAGAATATAGTGCTATTATCCACAGTTACAGAGCAAGTGTTATCAACACCGATAACAAAATGATAACATTAGCCTGTATAGGCAGGATAATATGGATAAATCAAATAATCAAAAGAACTGTAAACACGACAGAGAATAATCTCTAAACAAAATTGATTAGTAATTGTCGAATTTGAATAATAAACCAAACCCCAGAGTGCCCTATTTTTTTATTCCGTGATGTTAAAACTCAGAAATTTCCGCTTTTCCGCATAATTTCTTATATTTCGGTATGGTTGTATTGGCCATAAAATCATCCAATTTTTCTATGCTGCCATTAACCATCTCGCACGTACTGATCGCATCCGAAAAAACAGCTAGAACAAAATCCTTCATATCCGGATCCGGCCTGAAGGTAGAAATAATATGAATGATTGAATCGCCAAAAGCTATCAAATCAAGATATGCTGATATAGGATATCCGTACAACTCTTCACTATCTATATTAATTCCATATTTGGAGAAAATATTTTGGTTGTTCTTTTTTATATGTTCGTTTCCATCATCTATTGATTTTTTGAGAAGATACTGGCTTGCTTTTGATAGTGGAGAGCCAGGAACCATATCAACAAAGATATCGTTAGGAATAATAGAATTTGTTTTTCTCTCTTTTTCGTATTCTTCCTGCCTAATCATCACTTCTGTTTTATCGGCAAGAGCCTTATCGGAATCCGGATACAAGTGAGAATAAGTATCCCATGCCGGCTATATCTTTCCCCGAACCAGCATGGCAGTTAAGGGCCTGGTGTGCGAGCTGCCGCCCGTGGATTCTGGCTATCGTGGAGAGAGCCATGCCATTATCAGCAATGTCAGCAACCAAATTCAGGAACTCACCAAAGGCTCCCGTGTAGGGCAGCTCGTAATTGCCCCGGTTGTTATTGCAGATTTTGTGACGGATCTGGGTGCGGAACGTGGTACAGGAGGATTCGGCAGCACAGGGCAATAAGAATACCGTTTGATATGCGCGCACAGTTTAAGTGTGCGTTTTTCTTACCCAAAATCTAAAAAAATGAAGGAGGCTATATGCAGATAGAGGAATTTAACCAATATGTGAAAGACCACATCAAAGAATACCTTCCCCCGGAATATGAGACTGCAAAGGTTTCTACCCAGGAAGTTACAAAAAGCAATGACCGTATGTTGAACGGGCTTACCATTCTTCGAGAGGGCGAGAACTTTTCACCTACGGTCTATCTGGAACCTTTTGCGGAGCAGGTGGCACAGGGGCGCTCCTTGGAAGATACCCTGCGCGAGATTACAAAGATCCAGACCGTTCACCATGCACATGTACCGGTGAACATTTCCACTTTTATGGATTATGCTGAAACAGGTGGAACGGAGCGAACTATCCGCAGATACCTTTATGGAAGGGATCACGGAAATGTGCCGGGAACTGGTAAAAGAACATACTGCACCGGAGGAACGATTTGCCAAACTGTTCCCGGACGCTAAAGGAAAGCAGGATGCTGTCGGCACCTGTCCCCGCTGTGGTGCACCTGTGTATGAGGGCAAAAAGGGCTTTTTCTGTGATAACAGGGATTGTGCCTTTGCTCTCTGGAAAGACAATAAGTTCTTCACTTCCAAGAAGAAAACCATAACCAAATCCGTTGCGGTTGCTCTATTGAAATAGGGCTGCATTTCCATATCCGGGCTTTACAGCGAAAAGACTGGCAAAACCTATGACGCGGTAGTGGTGCTGGATGACACGGGTGACAAGTATGTGAATTTCAAGCTGGAATTTCCAGCAGCAAAAGGCAGGCGGAAATGAGCGGCCCGGCATCACGGGAACTGACACGATCTGAACGGGCAGCGATCCGGCGGCTGGTAAACAAATGTGCCAACTATGACAGCACGGATAAAATCTGCCTTCTGCTGGACTGCCCTTGCTATAGAGTACTTCCATAGTCTACTTGTAAGCCGTTAGAAAGAACTCACTATGAGGCATGAAAATCTGACGGGGTAAATAAGTTCCTGTGAGGTGAATAAAATTAGTGGCTACATTTTGGCTACAAAAACATTACGGACGAAGTGGATTATGCGGATAATCAATCATAAAACACACATAAAACGAATTGATAATACACTTTATAAGCATTTGTACGAATGTAAAAGACGAGTTTGAATAATATATTAGAGCCAAGAAATGCCTATTTTACGGGCTTTCTTGGCTCTTTCTATGTCCGTTGACAATCAAATGACAATACTTTTTTAATATTATTGTAAATAATTTCTTCTTATTTAGCTGGGAATTGACTCTTCCAGTCTAAATATTCTTTTTCTGTAATCTCTTCATTTCTGAATTTCTGGTACATATCAGCCCATGCTCCAATATGATCCAGCATATTTAAAGAATCGTGTCCTTTGTCTTTAAACATAAGCTGCGGTACACCGGATTCATCCCGGTAGGCGTGCAGACCATATTGATCCTCTAAAGCAAATAATGCGTGCATGACACTAACATAAGTATCAAAGTTTGGATCAGACATGGCGTATGGACTGATCTTTAATGAGTTTGCTATTTTTTCCAATTGTTCTGATGATGGAAAACGATTCCCAAGTTCATAATTTCTAATTGCCGATTCGCTCAATCCGGACATGATTGCCAATTCTTTCTGTGTATATCCTTGATCGATCCGGAATTTTCTTATTTTCTCACCTACTGTCATAAGAAAACACTCCTTTGCTGATTGTTACTTAAAAGTATAGCATAAACAGTTCAAAAATGAAATATAAAAATAAACCGTTCATTTTTGAAACTATTCTATTGACAGTACGGAAATGAAATGTTATGATGCATATGCACCGTTCGATAATGAACTGAAAAAAGAAAGGAGGGATATAGATGGCTAGTAAATTATTTATATCAGCAAAAGAAGTAGCGAAAGAATTAGAAGTATCTGCTTCCTATGCGTATCGTTTGATCCGTCAGTTAAATGCGGAATTGGAGCAAAAAGGTTTTGTTGTTGTCAAAGGAAAAATCAGCCGTAAATATTTTGAAGAACGAGTTTACGGTATGAACGAAATGAAATAGCAGGAGGTGATGTTTTGACAGTAATCAAAAACCAAAAATCAAATACTTACGAGGTAAGAACCTATTATAAGGACTGGACCGGCGTAAGAAAGCAGAAGACGAAAAGGGGATTTAAACGTAAATGTGATGCCCAGGAATGGGAAAGAGCGTTTAAATTAAAGGAGAATTTGAGTCTGGATATGTATTTTGAAGATTTTGTAGATCTTTATCTGAATGATATCAAATCCAGAATCAAATATAATACCTGGCTGACGAAAAAGCATATTGTAGAAAAAAAGATTCTCCCATATTTTTCGAAAAAGAAGTTGCAGGAAATAAAACCTTCCGATATTCGACAGTGGCAGAACACCATGATGAACTATCGAAATAAACAAGGAGAAGGCTATTCACAGGTCTATCTAAAGACCATCCATAATCAAGAGTTAATATGTAAAGGGTGGTTTCTGCCACCTAATACATATGACTGCGGCTCATTTGTGGTGAATTGAAAAGCAGTTGTAAGAAAGGAGTCAAAAAGCTTTATAACCGCCGGAAATCAACACAAAAGGAGCTGAATTTTATGAAAACTATTTTTAAAGAAATGGGCGGTACATACCGTCAAGTGGGAGATTATTTCATTCCCAACATTACTTTGCCGGATGACGGCGAATATAAGATAGGCAAATACGGGCGTATGCGCCGCAACTATCTGAAAGAGTACCGTAAAATCCTCTACAACAACTATGTGCTGGAGGGAACGCTGTTCAAGCATTTAGCTGAAATCGATCAAGCCTGCAACGAGCGCATTGAAAACATCGTTTCCGCTATGGCAAAGCAGGAAGGCGTAACTGAAGCGCTCAAAGCGGCTGATCAAATAGAATGGGTACGCCAAATCCCAAAGTTTGGATTTGGCGTAAATCCAAACTTCTAAGAAATCCAAACTTTTAGCGGAAACAGTACTGAAATCAAGGTTTGCAAGCTAAAAAGTTTGGATTTCTTTTTTGTTTTAACTGTTCTGTCGTTTATGATAACGGCAGGAGGTGATGAAATGAATCTTTTACAATCAACAAAAACTTATGATGAACTACTTACCCTTATGGAAGCCTGTGGTTACAGTGCCTTGCATATCAAACGGGTAAAACGGGAGATCAACTGGCTTGCCGTAAATCAGGATGACTATGGTATTACATCCTATGAAGAGGCGTACCGTATCCGGTCCGGTCTGACGGAATCCGAACCCATGATGGAACAGTACCGTGCTGTCTACAGCCTGTTTAAAAGGTATTGCGCCTATGGGGACATGGCCGTACAGACACGGGAACCGTTATTCCGGCGGGACACTTATACCCAGTTAAATCCTTATTTTAAAACCCTGCTTGATGCCTATGAAGAATCAAGCAAAAAACGCGGCCTGAAAAGCGGGACCTACCGTTCTGCCATATCTGCATGCAGCGGACTTCTGCTGTTTTTCCAGGAGAACGGGCATGAAACTCTGAGGAAAGTTTCTGAAAAAGATGTCCTGGCTTATTTTATGGCCAATAATGGCAGGGAACCCCTCAGCAGCAGCACCAGGGTTAACATTGCATCCGTGTTCAGGGCAGACATTGGCATTTATACGGAGGATGCCAGGCGTATCCTTTCATATCTCCCAGCACTGCGCAGGAACCGGAAAACAATACAGTACCTGACAGAGGAAGAAATCTGTTCTGTCAGGGATGCGCTTTTCTGTGAGGATTCCCCGATTTCCCTGCGTGACAGGGCAATCGGGATGCTCCTGTATTTTACCGGGATGAGATCCAGCGATGTCTCGTCCCTTTGTTTCTCTGATATCGACTGGGAAAACGATGAGATCCGGATGACGCAGAAGAAAACGGGAAACGGACTTTTACTGCCGCTTACAGCCCCTGTGGGGAATGCCATTTATGATTACATAAGCATGGAGAGGCCAGAAAGCAGGCATTGCCAGGTGTTTTTATGTGAGCAGGCTCCATACAGGCCGATCAGCCCGGGAACAGTAGGGAACGCTGCCGGCAGGATCTACGATGCGGCATCCATCCGCCAGAAGCCCCATGACCGCCGAGGCTCCCACATCTTCCGCCATAACCTTGCCGCTTCTTTTGCCGGGAACGGGATCCCTCATCCAGTAATCAGCGCAACGCTGGGCCATGCCGATCCGGATTCCCTTGACCACTACCTTTTTGCTGATATCAGGCATCTGCGGGAATACAGCCTTAGTATTGAGGATTTTCCCGTCAGGAAGGGGGTGTTTGAGGAATGAGCCGTTACATTTCCGGTTTTTCAGATCTTATCGTACAATATGCAGACTATCAGAAGGCATCCGGCGGGTGGGGGACGGAACGGACTGGGCGCCGCCTGAACATTGAGTATTTTGACCGCTATTGCAGTGAGAACTACCCGGGCAGCCGCTGTCCCAGGAAATGGTGGATTCCTGGTGCCGGAAAAGGGAGACGGAAACCAACACTTCCTGCAACACCAGGACGGGTGGGATCCGTTCGTTTATCCGTTACCTGAGAGAAAGGGGCCTTACCGAAGTGGAACCGCCGCCATCGCTGAAAAACTGTGGGAATACATATATCCCGCATGCTTTTAACAAGGATGAACTGGCAAGGTTTTTCATCGAATGTGATGCTGTCGTATCCCGGCGCCCTGAAGCGAAATACCGGATGAAAGAACTCGTCTGCCCTGTATTTTTCAGGCTCCTTTACAGCAGCGGCATCCGGACAACAGAAGCACGGTATCTAAAAAGAGAGGATGCCGACCTTGTGCATGGTGTTTTAAACATCAGGAAATCGAAGGGAAACAGTCAGCATTATGTGGCGCTCCATGAAAGCATGGCCCAACTGCTTATAAAGTATGACCGTGCAGCTGAAAAGCTTCGGCCTGGCCGGGAATATTTCTTTGAAACCCCCAATGGGGGACACTATTCCCGCCAATGGGTTACAGGGATGTTCCAGTCACTGTGGGAGAAAGCAAACGGCACGGGCAGCAATGCGGTTGCCTATGCCCTCCGCCATAATTATGCAGTCACGAACATCAACAGCTGGCCGGAGGAACCCTTTGGATTTAATGCAAAACTCCAGTATCTTTCAAAATCCATGGGGCACAGCAGTATTGAGTCTACGCTGCATTATTATTCCATGGTCCCACGGCTGGCGGACATACTGCGTGAGAAAACAGAAAAAGGGATGAATGCGATCCTGCCGGAGGTGTTATATGAAGAAGAATGATGACCCCATAAAAATAGCCCGGTATATATCTGAATTCCTAGACTCCTATGCGCCCAGCTTTCTTACAACCAGTGAACATACATTAAAATCCTACAGAGATGCGATTGGATTATATATCGGTTTTCTGGAAAACTCCGGGGTGATGCCGAAAATCCTCTCCAGGAAACACTTTGAAAGGGAATGGATCGAAAAATGGATCGTATGGATGAAGGAAACCCGCAGATGCAGCCCGGATACCTGCAATGTACGGCTCGGCTCCTTTCGGATGTTCCTTCAGTTCCTGGGAAGCCGGGATATAGAATTCCAGTATCTCTACCAGGAGGCACGGGAGGTCAGGAGGCAGAAATGCATAAAGAAAAAAGTAAACGGATTTACCCGTGAAGCGGTAGAAGCCATGCTTGCCGTTCCTGATCCATCTACGGTGACAGGAAAGCGGGATCTGGTGTTTCTTACCCTCCTGTATGCAACTGCCGGGCGGCTGGATGAGATCCGGTCCATCAAAATCTGTCATCTCCATCTTGATGCAGAAAAGCCGTATGTGACTCTGGTTGGGAAAAGGGGGAAAATGCGGACAGCATACCTGCTGCCGAAAGTTGTTTCCTATATCCAGATTTACTTAAAATCTTTCCATAATGATCCGCCGGATCCTGATGCCTATCTTTTTTATTCCCGCGTTAGCGGGATGCATGGAAGGCTTTCAGAACCAGCCCTGGCAAAAAGAATAAAGCTCTGCGCGGCAGCCGCCCATGAAAAATGCCCTGATGTGCCGTTGGATGCACATGCCCATCAATTTCGTCATGCGAAAGCTTCCCACTGGATTGAGGATGGCATCAATGTCGTCCAGGTAAGCTTCTTACTTGGGCATGAACAGCTGGAAACAACCATGCGTTATCTGGACATCACTACAGAGGAAAAAGCAAAAGCACTGGCTACACTGGAAAGTGAATTGCAAAAATCCACTCCCAAGAAATGGAAAAACAGTGATGGAACCTTAAAAGATTTCTGCGGCCTAAACCGTTAGTGCAAAAAAGAAATCCAAACTTTTTTAACAGGAAAGCCTTAATCTGTGCGTTGTTTCCGCTAAAAGTTTGGATTTTGCGCCGTATGAACAGTATCCGTAACCGTGCGGAGGAAATCGTTCTGCACGAATTGGTATATGATCTGTAAACCTGATACAAAAGCCCCACACTTCTGACAATAAAATCGGAAGCGTGGGGTTTCCTGATTTACTTTGTTTGTTTGCTGTTTTCTTCGATATTTGCCACAAGACGGTCGAAATCACTCTGATATGTTCTATCCTGCAAAACACGGAATTTTTCAAATTCACTTTCTGCAAACGCCTTTGCGATGGCAGCGGTCACTTTGCCTTTGTCATGTAAAATATCTTCTTCGTTGAACTGGAGGAACGCATCCAAACGATTAACCCAATCCTGCATATACATGATATTTCCCCGTCGTGCCTGTCTTTCGGCATAGTCCAGATACATTGTCACGATCTCATTCAGATTTATCATTTCTTCTTCATTTAAGTAGTTTTTGGCGATTGAAACATCCGACTTGCGAATACGCCCCTGCGGAGCATTTTTCCAAGTTGTCAAGCCCATGTTTGGTTTTGTGCTATCGGCTCGTCCATAAACAATCTCAGCCGCCGTATGATGAGTGACAGCGTAATGAAGCTTATTCTGTACTGTGGCAAAAAACTCTTTTGTAACAGGACTGTTCACATCATAGTCAGCACTGCACTGGGAGTAAATGTCTGTGATTTTTTGATAAAAACGACGTTCGCTGGATCGAATATCACGAATACGCTCCAACTGTTCCTCAAAATAGTCCTTACCAAAGAAGTTTTCCGGTTCTCGCAGTCGTGCATCATCCATCACATAACCTTTAATAATAAATTCTTTCAATACCCGATTTGCCCAAATGCGGAACATCGTAGCCTTTTTAGAATTAACACGGTATCCGACAGCAATAATGGCATCCAGATTGTAATAGTTTGTATTGTATCGCTTGCCGTCTGCCGCAGTTGTTTCCATTTTGGAAACAACTGCTTCTTCCTGCAATTCGCCGGATTCAAAAATATTTTTTAAATGTTTTGAAATAGCCGCCTTTTGCACTTCAAATAATTCTGCCATCTTTGCCTGCGTCAGCCACAAGTTTTCCTGATATAAAAGGATTTCAACTCGAACTTCACCATTATCAGTTTTATAAAACAGGATTTCCTTTGTTTCATAAGGGGTTAGCCCATATTCTTCGTTCATATCCATTCCCTTCCTATTCTTCACGTTTTTTCTTGCTCTGTTCTTGTAAACATTATGCTTATTCTTGTAGCGATGGCTACAAAATACAGTGCTTGGTCTGCTTGCAACAAAGGCTTTGGCACAGTGTCTGCAAAGCTTAATCGGTTTTCGCTGTCGGTTAGCTTAAAGCGGAACATCATCTGAATACCTGGCAGAAGAGAATGAAAGTCCCAAACAATGGTCAGCTTATCTGTCTTGATGGGCGTGAGATACAGAGTTCCGTCCTCTGCCGCCCTCCATTCATATTCGCTGTATCGCACCCAGTTAAAGCTAGTGCGTTCAAAAGGTGTTTCATATGCAACCCCTTCTAATTTATATTGTAACTGGAATAACTCAAATTTATATTATCGATTATACTATTTCTTTTCCTGGGAATCAATCTCCGTCCAGTTTTCTTCTAAAAAATTTTTCTCCAATAAGGTCATTGGCAAAGGCTATGAGCAGATATCGAAATATCCAAAAAGCACGAAATACGGCAGACAAAATCCCATTACCGAGCGTTGAAACAGCGAAGAACAACTTGTTTTATGGAGAACAGCGTAGGCTGATGTGACGAACCGCCATTTAGATCGTACCAAACATAAAGAATGCATAGTACATGTATATAAAATTCCTCTGTCTAAATTACTTTTCACTAAAATTATAGTTATGAATTATATTTCATCCTGAATCGGATTGAATGTAGAATGTCTCCACATTTCAGAGACAAAGAAATGTATTTTTTCTCTGTCTTATGATTTGATTGGCGCGGCAGCTGATCAGCTGCCGCAATTGATATGTTGGCTTTGATTTTTTAATTTGACTCTGTCGCTATTTTGAAATGCTCCTACTTGGATGATACTTCTTTCAGCTTCTCCACATATTTACGGATTGTTTCTTCCTCTTCCTCAAGATGTTCTGCAATCTGAGCGATACTCAAACCTTTTGCAAGCTTTTTCTCAATTAGCATCCTCATCTGTTCCTCTTTTCCAAGAAGTATGCCTTCTTTTCTTTCTTCTGCTATTAATTCATCAAACATCATATAGCACCGCCCCATTTCTCTGCTGACTTTTATCTTCTGAATGTCTCGCTGCAGTTTCTCCACATAAGGATCTCCAAAGTCCTTCTGGCTCTCTTCCAGATTCGCTTTCACAAACTTTAAGAACTTCACAAGCACTTCCGGAACATTCTCTGCATCCTGCCCCATTGTACTAAGAAAGATTGCATGACTTCCATCTTGCATTTCTAATCCTTCTTTTGTACGCATCTAGAAACGATAGCAATACTTTTTCTGTCCAAATGGATCAAAATCACAGATAAAGATCACATAGGATTTCTTTGTATTCCGGGTGGTAAATGATATTTTTCTCCAAATCAATCGTGAGGGATTCAATCTGAAAACCAAGCAGCCGTTCCAAAAATTGCTTACAGTTATCATCTTGAAGCATGACTGCTCCAAACATCCAGTTGTCTTTTAAAGTCAGTTCATTTAATTTCTTCATATTGCTTCCTCCGTTTTGCAGAGGAATTTTATATGGGTTTAGTTTAGCATGGGTGGGTAGGAAATGCTATTGGCGAAAATACTAAAAATGCACTTTGTGGAAAATGCCTAAAATAACAAATCCCCATCCAGTTATAAAACCAGATGGGGACTGCTTCCTTACTATTTTCTCTTCACTAATCTCTTCTAAAAATATCTCTCGTATAAACTTTTTCCTGAACATCATCCAGACAGCTATCATAGCGATTGGCAATAATCGCCTGACTTCTCTTCTTAAATTCATCCAGATCATTTACAACCTTGCTTCCGAAAAATGTACTTCCGTCTTCTAGCGTTGGTTCATACACAATTACTGTTGCCCCTTTCGCCTTGATTCGCTTCATCACTCCCTGGATAGAAGATTGACGGAAGTTATCGGAGTTAGATTTCATTGTAAGGCGATAAACACCTACAACAACTTCATGTTCTCTTTCTGCCGAATAGCTCTCACTATTCTCATATCCTCCCGCAATTTCCAAAACTCTGTCTGCAATAAAATCTTTTCTTGTACGATTTGATTCTACAATCGCAGACATCATATTCTGTGGTACATCTGCATAATTTGCCAACAGCTGTTTCGTATCTTTCGGAAGACAATAACCACCATAGCCAAAGGATGGATTATTGTAATGCGTTCCAATACGCGGATCGAGACAAACACCATTGATGATCTGCTGTGTATTTAGTCCTTTCATTTCCGCATAAGTATCTAACTCATTAAAATAAGAGACACGAAGAGCAAGATATGTGTTTGCAAATAACTTCACTGCTTCGGCCTCTGTAAATCCCATAATCAATGTATCAATATTTTCTTTAATCGCCCCCTCTTTTAGCAATTCTGCAAATGTATTAGCCGCTTTTACGAGACGCGCATTTTCCGTATCTATTCCAACAATAATCCTGCTTGGATATAAATTGTCATATAATGCTTTTGATTCTCTTAAAAACTCCGGACTAAAAATAATGTTATCACAATGATATTTTTCTCTCACCATTGCTGTAAATCCAACCGGAATGGTTGATTTGATTACCATAATCGCATCCGGATTATACTGAATTACAAGTTTAATCACAGACTCTACTGCCGACGTATCAAAGAAATTTTTCTTGCTGTCATAATTGGTCGGAGCAGCAATGATAACAAAATCTGCATTTGAATATGCTGCTTCAGCATCTAATGTAGCCAACAGATTTAATTCTTTCTCTGCCAGATATTTTTCTATATAATCATCCTGGATTGGAGATTTTCTATGATTGATCAGATTCACCTTTTCTTTCACAATATCTACTGCAATTACTTCATGATGCTGTGATAATAACGTAGCAATTGATAATCCCACATATCCTGTTCCTGCAACTGCGATTTTCATAACGTTCTACCTCTTTCCTTTTTACACATTCATATAAAATTCTTTATACCATTCTGCAAATTTGCGGAGTCCATCTCTCAAACTTGTACTTGGCTTAAATCCAAAATCCTTCTCTAATGCAGAAGTATCTGCATAAGTTATCGGTACGTCTCCCGGCTGCATTGGTACTAATTTTTTATGCGCTTCAAAATCATAGTCTTTCGGAAGCACACCGGCACGGATTAGTTCCTGCTGCAAAATGTCCACAAATTCCAATAAATTTTCCGGATGATTATTTCCGATGTTATACACCGCATACGGCGGAATCGGAAGTCCATCTTCGCCTTTCTTTTTTTCCGGCGGAGACTGCATAACCCGCTTAACACCTTCTACAATGTCATCTACATAAGTAAAGTCTCTTTTACAGTTCCCATAATTAAAAATCTCGATTGTTTCATTATTTCTCAGCTTATTTGTAAACCCAAAATATGCCATATCCGGACGGCCTGCTGGTCCATAAACTGTAAAAAAACGAAGTCCTGTAGAAGGGATGTCATACAACTTTGAATATGCATGTGCCATCAATTCATTGGACTTCTTTGTTGCCGCATATAAAGAAACCGGATTATCTACTTTATCCTCTGTAGAATATGGTACTTTTTTGTTACTACCATAAACAGAGGAGGACGATGCATAGACAAGATGTTCCACACCTTTTGCCCCTTCATCATAAGAATGACGACAAGCTTCCAATATGTTATAGAACCCTATTAAATTAGATTCTATGTATGCATCTGGATTCGTGATAGAATATCTTACACCTGCCTGCGCTGCAAGATTTACAACAATATCTGGATGATACTGTTGAAAAATGGATTCAATTAATTCCTTGTCTGCTATAGAACCTTTAATAAAAGTCCATGTAGATTCGGGATGTGAATCTGCCATGGACTTAATCTGCTCCAAACGATATTCTTTTAAAGATGTATCATAATAATTATTCATGTTATCGATTCCAATAATATGGATCGATTCTTGCGTATGAAATAACTCAAGCACCAAATTAGAGCCAATAAATCCTGCTGCTCCTGTTACTAAAATTATCTTCTTTTTTAATTGTTATATTTAGTTTTTTCATAATACTATTCCTTTCCTATATTTCCTAAAATTTTACTGTTTTGAATCCAATTTTTGTACAGGTTTTTTCAATTAAATAATACAATCC
>NZ_QRVX01000046.1:0-17988 GCF_003458885.1 Coprococcus sp. AF21-14LB
TAATTTAAATTCTTCTTTTTTATTACCATTTACATTCCTTCAAAATTATTAATGTTTATTTTTGGCATAATATTTACATTCCTTCAAAATTATTAATGTTTATTTTTGGCATAATAGCTTAATATACTCATCCCATCTATTAAACACTGTCTTAGATGAATGAGATACTCTGAAACTAATTGCCTCTTTTTTAAGCAAGCAATTGTCAAGTTCAGAATTTAAAACTTCTTTTATCTTTTTTGCTAATATATCCGCATTTCCTCTTGGCACAATCCATCCATTTAATCCATCTTTTATTAATGTCCTTGCACCTCCCGGTTTACAATCTGTTGATATGCTTGGTACACCCAGTGCCAAAGCTTCCATCAAAGAATTTGGTAACCCCTCATAGTCAGATGACAAAACAAATATTGATGCATCATAAACATAATCAAGAATATTTTTTACCGTACCCTTTAGATAAATTCTTTTTTCCATATCTAATCTACAAATTTGCTCTTGTAGATCTTTTTTTAATTCTCCATCGCCATATATATCCAACTCAAACTCTGGAAAATCATTTGCTATTTTTGAAAAAGCATCTATCAATATTTTTTGATTTTTTTGTGGATGAAGTCTTCCAACTGTTACAATTTTCTTTTTTCTACACTCACATGGTATCGTATATTTATCATCTGGTATAGAAACTGAATTATGAATCACTATAGACTTTTTTCGTATCTTTTCACCAAAATAATTTCTAGCTCCTTCCGATTGAAATACAAACCCATTTATACGTTTAAATGCTAACCATCGCACTATACCAAGTATTCCAGAATATTCCTTATCGCCAGGATCACCTCTTTCAGAATATATTACTTTCCCGATAATACTTTTTGACATCATTGCACAAAAATATGCAGATTGAAGCCAGTAATTAATTGAAACATCTGGTGCTATCTCTTTCAATATTTCTTTCAAAGCCAAATATCGATTTAGAATTTTATTTCCGCTTTTCTTTTCTAAGTCAGATAAATCATGTTTATTCACATCATTTCTAATATCATATTGACTATTATTTGCAGCCAATATAATTAAATGAATTTCGTGACCTCGCTCTGCCAATGCATTAGCCAACATGATAATCTGTTTTTCAGCACCTCCTGCACCATGAAGATACCCTATGCATGCAATTTTCATTTCTATATATTTTCCTTCCGTTTATCTAGCAAATTTAATAATTCAATTCTTTCAGGAGTATCATTATTTACTTTCCTGACAAATATTTTTTCTGAATTAATTAACTCTTGATAATCTCTATAGTCAAAAGTATATGGTTTTCCTCTCTTCCAATCTATAGCTCTTAAGTTTTGACAATTCTCATTTTGACAAGAATGGATTTCTTTGCTTTTAAACTTTGAGTTACTAGCATTGTTTGTATGAACATTTCATTACAACAATAACTCCACTTAAACGTTTTCCTTATTACTTCTCCCTATAATAGATGATAAATTTGATATTGTTGCAATTCCTAATCTGCAAATCCCACAAATTTATTTCCTTCATAATAAAAAGATTTAAATTCACTATGCGATACTATTATATAATCATTTCCACTCATAAAATGGTAGTAATTATTATCATCTAATAGAGATACTTTCAGCAAAGATAGTTCACATGTGATTTGACTCCTCCCGTTTAGCTTTAATCTGGGAACTAATTTAAAAGATGCAGACTTACATAACCTTGATAGTTTTTTAATGTAAATTCATCGATTTCAACTTTAAAATCATCTTCCTTAACACCTGTTTTATCTCTCTTAATATCATATATGGAATTTTTATACATTTATAATTTATACTTGCCAATGTAATAAAAACTTTTCTGTTTAATGAAATCGGTGATTTCATTAAACGTAAATAATTTTTTCTAAGATTTCTAGTAAGAAATCTTAGATCATTTTTACTTATGTCCTTATCTATTCCACCAGTTGCTGCCTTTGCCAATAAAGAAAAATAACTCCTAGCTAGTTTAATTTTAGCCAGATTATTAATTCTAGTATCTTGATATTGTTTTGATAAATCACACAATTCATTACTGGCATCTAGCAAATCAAAATCCTTTTTTCTAAGCATTCCACTTGTAATACTTTCTAAATTTCCTTGAAAATAGAAATACCCAATATCCGAAATATGTACTAATTTTGAACCTTTTTGTAAAACTTTAAAATTGGTTGCTATATCTTCATTTACCTTTCCTTCTGGAAAACTTATTTCTTCATACAAACCCTTACGATAAACCTTACGGCAAACGGAAAAAGGACATTTTTCGGTTTGTCCCCTATATAAATAGTCATAAAGTATTTCTCCATTTTCTACCAAAACTGGCGCAAAATATGAGCTATTCTCTATTTCATCTCTACCATTTGAAAATGTAGCTTTAAAATCAACAACATCACATTCATATCTTTGAAATATATTGATACATTTTTTATAAATATTTAAGTCAATCCAATCATCACTATCTACGAAAGTTATAAAATCTCCCGAAGCAATTTCTATTCCAGCGTTCCTTGCACTTGATAAACCGCCATTCTTTTTATGAATAACCTTAATTCTATCATCTTGCATGGCTATTTCATCGCACAACCGACCACTATCATCCGGTGATCCATCATCCACCAGTATTATTTCCAAATTCTTATAAGTCTGATTTCTGATTGAATCTGTACACCTTTTCAGATATTGCTCTACTTTATATACAGGTACTATTACGCTCAATAAAGGATTGGCATATCTATCATTATCATCTGATAAATCACACAGATTAGTTACATCAATTACATAAAGACCTCTATGTCCTTCAAAAACGGAATCAAAACAGATTCTATTTCCTGCATGGTTCCATCTTGGATGCAAATCACACCTTGTGTCATTATCATACTTAAAAGGTGCAAATACTTTTGCAACTACGTTTACTTCTGTCTTCCTTACATCTCCGTCCATAACCTTGATATATTGAATCCGCGCTCTATCTGGATAAGAATCAGTAACTACCAATTTTCTATCAGGTGAAAAGCTTGGATGCCCATCTCCTGCCAACTCTTTCCAACAATGATAATATTTTTCTGTTTTATCCCGCATAAGATAATATCCCGTACCACCATGCTTTTTATTTTCAAAAGCAATAATTTCATTGTCACTTTTCCAAAAGCAATGACTAACCATATCATCATCAGATAAAACATACATATCCGTCCCATCAACATTACAGGTAATCAATCTTGTGTATTTTCTTTCACCATTAAACCAACGGTACAATACCATAAATCTCCTATTGTTTGGGCTTAGCATAAGATGATTTACTTTATGAATAGCTCCTTTTTCCTGCATTTCATGTCTTGGTTGAAATCTAGCAAAATCAGTATATTTCAAAAATTCTGTCACTTCACCTGTTTCCAGTGATATTTTCCATACAGCAGCGGTATCTGGAAGCGGAACATCTTTCGTGTTCTCTGGAACATTGTAGTATCCATATCCTGGTCTTAAGTTATATAATCTGCTGAAATCCAATGTTAATGCAAACTTTCCATCAGAAGATACTGTATAAATAGGTGCAGGAATAATCCTCTCTGTCATAGTGTTTAAATCTAAAATAACAGATACATATTTTCCGTCCCTGTAATCATTGAAAAGTATTCTATCTTTAAAATCCGGTCCTAACCATTGAAGCATACAAGACTGCTGAACATTCCATGCACTAGTCTCTGCAATTTTTTTTACTCTTTCTGGATCAGATTCACTTTTTTCTGTATCAATCAATAAAATATCCGCTTTTTCTTTTGGACTTACATCTGACCACGTATCATTAGCTTTAAGACAAAGCATATATCTATCAGTAATATCCCAAGGTGATTTATCATAATACCCAAAAAAATATTCATGCTCAGAATCATCCGGAGATATTCTGGTAATATTTCCTTCTGATTTAACTTTCTTTGAAACAGCATACATTCCTGTTTGATATGCTCTTTTTATCACCCTTTTTACAGCTGGATATTTATTTAACTGGTAATTTATTTTCTGTTCTAAACTCATTATAAATCCTCATTTTCTGTTCAAAATCCGAATTTTACCTTCTTAAAACTTTTTTATAAACAAATTCCTGAAAGCCTACTGGTAATAGGTAAATAGCCATTTGTGCCCCTGCAACTTCCGCGAAATCAATAAAAGAACAAAATCCCCTTCTAAAAGCTTTCCACCTGATTTCAATCAATAACTTTGTATTTAACCAGTTTTTTCTTTTTTTATAAGTACCCTCATCAAAACGAAATCTCAACAGATATTCTGGCAGATTTTTGCAAACAGCACCATTTGCCAACATTTTTATCCATAAATCTGTATCCTGATTTTTTCTAAGATCTCCATAACAACCAACAGCCTCTACTTTGCTTTTTCGATACATAACAGTTGGATGATTAAAAGGATCTCTCTTTTTACAATATTTATGTATTGATTCATTGTCTAACGGTACATCACGTTTTCCAACTTTATTATTTGGTTCACCAACAAATTCAATTACAGGACAGCCAATGATATCCAACTTTGGATTTTTTTCAAACTCGGCTATCTGCTTTTCACATCTTGTAGGTAATGAAATATCATCCGAATCCATACGCGCCAAAAGTTCATTTTTGCATACTTTTATTCCCTCATTTAATGCAAGACCTAAACCTTTATTTTTAGGAAGAGGCACCTGAACGATTAGATTTTGATATTTTTCATCAATCTTATCTATTACAGATTGCAGTTCATCATTGATAGGGCCATCTTTAACCAATACAATTTCATCTGGCTTTTTGGTTTGCTTGACCATACTCATCAAAGCTTTTCTAAAATATTCTGGATTGTCTTTTCCATAAACAGTCATTAAAACACTATATTCCATTTCTATTACCTCACAACTGCTATAACAGTTTTAATCATTGTTCTTATTTCCCGGATAAAGCTGAACTTCTTAATGCTTTCCAGATTGTACTTCATCTTCTCTGGAAGAATTTTTTCTATGTAAACTTTCTCTACATCATCTGTCTGATCAAGCAATTCTGCCTCATCTTTATAAAGTATACTTGCTTCTGATGTCACACCTGCAGGCAGAAGTAAAGTAGCCATCATTTCCGGAGTATAATACTTCACATAATACACACTTTCTGGACGTGTACCCACTAGCGACATATCGCCTACCAGAATATTGAGTAGTTGTGGTATCTCATCAATACGATATTTACGGATAACAGAGCCTATTTTTGTAATTCTGTTATCGTTTGATATCGTTACCTGTGTTCCGATTTTGTCCGCATTTGCCACCATTGTCCGGAATTTAAATATTCTGAATTTTTTTCCATACTGCGTAACTCTCTCCTGCCGGTAAAATACCCCACCCTTTGAATCTGCTACAATCAGAATTGAAATGATAATCATCAGAGGAGAAAGTATTACAAGCATGATAGAGGATGCAATCACATCAAAAGCTCTCTTTAATGCCAAGCTTACTTTTTTCTTTTTTAGTCTTTCATAATATGGACGAACTTCTTCTGTCTGCATATATTTTGGTAACTTTTCCCATTCTCGTAACATCTTTATCTCCCATTTCTACTATCACATTTAAATATATTCTTTCACGATTCTACTAAACTGTTCTATCACATACTCCACATCTTCATCTGTCAATCTTGTATGTAACGGCAGTGTGATCTCATTTTCAAAGTGTGCAAATGCATTTGGATAATCTTTTACATCAAATCCAAGATTTTTATACGCTGTCAACATTGGCAGTGGTTTATAATGCACATTACAAGAAACTCCTGCTTCTGCCATTTTCACAATGATCTCCTGACGCTGTTCCAATGTAATTCCCGGAATTCTTGTCAGATATAGATGTCCGGAAGACTGATATTCTTCTGTATAATGTGGAAGCACTTCAATACCTAAATGTTTAAACGCTGCATCATATTTTTGAATAATTTCTCTTCGTCTTGCAAGCATTCCTTCATAACGGTTCAACTGTGCAAGACCAATTCCTGCCATAATATCTGTCATGTTACATTTATACCACGGAGCAACTACATCATATTCCCAAGCGCCAAGCTGCGTTTTTGCCAATGCATCTTTCGACTGTCCATGAAGTGAAAGTAGCTGAAGCGTATGATATATTTCTTCATCATCAATTCCTTCCATACTTCTCCATGTCAATGCTCCGCCTTCTGCTGTTGTAAGGTTCTTTACTGCATGAAAACTAAAGCTAGAGAAATCTGCAATACTTCCTGCTTTCTTTCCATGCCATTCAGCGCCAAAAGCATGTGCGGTATCTGCACAAACTGCAATTCTTCCTATTTTCTCTTGAATCTTATTTGCAGGTTTGAATAACCCTTTTTTCCTTTCAATGATTTCAAAAATTCTATCATAATCACAAGGCACGCCTGCAAGATCAACCGGAATGACTGCTTTCGTATGTTCTGTAATTGCGTCTTCCATTCTGTCATAATCCATTTCCAGCGAATCTGGCTGTGTATCGATCAATACTAATTTTGCGCCTACATGGCATACTACTGATGCAGATGCAGTATATGTATAAGCCGGAACAATTACTTCATCCCCTTGCCCAATTCCAAGTACACGCAACGCCATTTCTGCACAAGCTGTCTGAGAATTGAGACAAACTGCCTTTTTTACTCCACAGTATTCTGCAATCCTTCTTTCAAATTCTTTTGTTTTTGGACCTGTTGTAATCCAACCACTCTGAATTGCCTCCACTGCTCCACGCACTTCCGCCTCACTCATGTCCGGCGGACTAAACGGTATATTTCGTTTGATACAATCCATTTTTCTCACTCCTCATTTTTGTGTTTTTCTATTCAAAAAAACTTTGCTTTTGCAAAGTCTTTTCTCTTCTAATATCTTTTTTCAACTCTTCCTCACAATCTCCAGACCTACCTGCGTTTCTTGTCGTTTTCCTCCAAGTTCCACCTCAATCCAGGCCTTTCGTTTGTGTCGGTCTATTTTCCGGATCTGATGCTCCAATCCTTTTAATGGACCTTCTATCACTCTGATTTTTCCATTTTCAATCTCTCCGACAGACATCTCCACGATCATTTTCTCTTCTCCGAATAATCTCAAAAATGCTATCTCTTCCTGATGCAGCGCCACAATCTCTTGTCCGCCTCCCAGTAACTTTGTAAGTCCCAATACCTTTTTCAATTCCAGAAACAGCCGTTCTGCATTCTCACTGATCACAAATACATATCCCGGAAACAGGAGCTTCTTCTCTTCATGCCATTCGCCTCCATATTTTTTCATCCCTATATAATAAGGTAGAAAACATCTCTCAAATGCTTCCCGTGACAGTACTTTCTCACACTGAATCCGGATCTCTTCTTCCATTCCGGTTCGCACCTGAACAACATACCACATGAATCTTCCTCCCTTTCCGATACACTCACATCCCCTGTAAAAAGGGCGTGCTTCGCCATTCCGCAGATCTTTTCATTTTTTGAAGCTGCTTCTTCCCCTTTCTCAGTTCAAACTGCTTCTATAAATGTTCCTTCTGCGGAACGATATGCCTTTATGACCATTCCTTCGGAAAACGCGGCAAAGCGACGATCTCCCTTCCAGAACTTTTGTTTCTCTGCTGTCTGTATAATTCTCTCTCCAGACATCTTATTTAAATATTCTATACCGAAGCTATGAGCACTTCTGTTCTCACGTTCTGCCATAGAAAAGCTTCTCTGCGCTGCCAAAGCACACGCAAAACTCACTCCTTTCTGGCAGACTTTCTGCTCTTGCGCCGGTCTTTCCCGGTACATGCCGGTTCTCCGGCGTGAGCAATCGGCCCGCTTCCCGACCGCTGACTGGTTTTTCTCTCAATGTTAGATTTCCGATTAAGTTAGCCTGCCGCTTCTCCTGTTCCATATCTGTTTCCGGCAACGCTCAAATAATATATATCCATAAAGCTTCTGAATGCCTTTCGGCACTCTTCCGCATTTATTTTTCCTGTCTTAACATCTCCATGCTGCATTAAAAATGCACTATAAGTCTGTCTCTCTATCAGAATTCCATCAATACTTCGGAATGCGCTGCGTGGGGAGCATACTTCTTTTTCTTCCGTTACATGGTTCCATCTGGCGGATGCCGTTTTGACTGGATCAAAATAGATCAGATTTTTTCCGTTCTGCCTCAATTTCCACTCCAACTTATTCAAAAAGCCTGCTATTGCGGTATCCTCCACAGCTCTCCCTAGTCGTACTGCACCATTCCGCCGCTTCATTTTCTGATAGTCTAGTTTTTCTGCATGAAAAACTTCTCCCATCTCTTGGATTTCTCTGATCAGACATCTCTGTTCTTCTTCTCGATAGATTTTCTGCAAACGTCCCAGTTCCCGGTACTTCTCCCGGTATCTCCGGTAATGATTAGAATAATGCCACTTTTTTTCTCCCGAACGAATCTGCCCGCTGCCATCATAATTTTCCGGATGATTGATCCGTCTGCTCCGCTCCATCTTACGAGCCAGTTCTCTGCGCCTTTGTTCCAGATTCCTGTCCTTTTCCGGAAGGGAAAATGCTCTGATCTCGGTATCGCTGACTGCTGTAATTCTTCGAAGCCCAAGATCCAGACCTACGACAGAAGTTTCCTTTTCTTCTGCAGCCACATTTGCCCGATTCCTCCCATTGTTTCCTGAAACCATCTCTGATCCGGAATTTCTAACCGGACATTTCCCGCACATAACCAGATCCACATAGTAACATTCCCGTCCTCTGATCCATTTTCGCTTGATTCGGCAATACCGGATTTCCTGTGACAGTGCTTCTCTCTCATAAGTATTTCCCTTTATATAAGCCGGAAGCCGGAGTCCTTTCCAGAACACTGCGCCATCCTGAAACCGTATTGATGTTTTGTTCGTTTTTCCTTCCAGCGCTCTAAGCTCTCCCTGTTTTTTCGGATGTACCACTTTCGCCTGACGACTCATCAGCGCATACAGCGCCTTCCACACCTGAACTGACAAATTCTGTACAACCGGTGCATCCGTATTTTCTTTAAAATACTTTCGATACGGAGTCGCATCGCTAGAAAGGTCGAATTTCCGCAGACGATATTGTGCCTGCATCTCATCCAGTTCTTTATAAATGCTCTTCCGCTCTTTCAAGTCTTTCTCTGCATCCAGCTTCTGGATCAAACTGCGATATCGCCTTGTCCGGACCATTTGGGCATAACGACTCAGCCCTCCACGCAGCAGGGCATTATAGATCTCACGATTGACTTCAAAACGTTTATTCAGCACATCCTCCTGCCATTTTTCTGTCTTCAGCGGCAGTGTCAGTACAAAATAACCTGTTTCCGGCATTTCCATCCACGCTCCTTTTTCGTGGAGTTATATACTTCACGAAAAAATCTAAAAAATGCCTGAAAAATCCAGTAGTTCCGCAAGTGAATTTTTGCTAAAATAAGTTTGACGGCAATGGCTGACGGCTGATAGCACAGGCTCATACGTTATGAAATCTTTTAAAAATCCGATAGCTATCAGATTTTTCTCATAATGCTCTGACGGCTCATTTGACGGCTTATCACATAAAAAGATAGGGAAAATGCTTGAGCAAAGCGAAAATTGAAAAGAGAATAGATGTATATCAAATAATTGTGGATAAATATTTATGACGTTTGTGCAAACGAAAACACAGTTTTGGAATAAAAACAGCAAAAAAAGTGAGACAGGGAACAGAAAATAACAGAAATGGGACTTTTTATTGCAGAAAATTAAGATTCGTTTGCCTTTTTGACAAGATGTGATATAATTTGATAGGTAGAAATGTGTAAATACCATTGATTTTAAACTAAGATTTTTTCGTGAAGTATATAACTTCACGATATTTTTTATCCGAATATGAAACTTGCAACCAAGCAAAAAAGAATCTTCAGTAAATAGCATAATTGACTTACATTGCTATTTCTCTCAAGATTCTTTTTCTTATTCTTATTTATAAATTTTATAAAATTACTCTAATTCTTTCTCAAGAATATATCTTTGGACTTCCAGCCCAAGCGATCGATAGAACTGCACCGCATTCTCATTGAATGCCCAAACCATCAGATCCAGTCTTTTTGCACCAAAACGTTTTGCCTCTTCTTCACTCGCTTTCACAAGTGCTTTTGCAATCCCTCTTCCGCGAAACTTTTCATCGACGATCAAGTCATCCATATAGGCAATTTTCTGATCTACCATCATACTTTTGTCACGCATCTGTGTAATTGCAAGGCCAGCAATTTCATTATCCCATTGTGCAATATAAGAGATGATTTCCTCACTTGCCACTATCTGAAAATATTCATCAAGCGAATATGGATGTTCTTTATCGGCAAACAAATCCGGTCTCGCCTCGACGTGCAGTTTGTGCAGCTTCTGCATCAACCGATCCACTTCATGATAATCGATCATTTTCATCTTTCGAATCGTCAGCATTTTTTCACTCCTCTACAGAAACACATGTTTCAAGTCGTTAAAGAGTACAAAGACCATTAGAAGCATCAATGCCACAAATCCTGCGAAATGTACCATTCCTTCTTTCTCCGGCGGAATCCGTTTTCCTCGTATTGCCTCAACAATCAAAAATACAAGCCTTCCGCCATCCATCGCAGGAATCGGAAGGAGATTCATTACCCCCAGGTTAGCACTCAGCAAAATTGCAATATTCATAAAAGTAATCACAACTGCCGATATCCCGTATTCTTTCGTTTCCTGATAAGAATCATCTACAAAGTCTACAACACCGACCGGACCGGACAGCTGATCCAGACCGATTGCTCCAGTCACAAGCATTTTCAAACTGTCAATAACCGAGTCGATCCAATACTTGACTTCATAGACGCCATATTGAAGAGAAGTAAGCACATTTGCTTTTTCATACTGATTCGAACGCATGATCCCCATGAGGTATCCTCCGGACTCTTCATCATATGTCCGTTCAACCATAACAGTATGCTTCTTACCATCTCTCTCAAATTCTACTTCAACGGTCTTATCTTTATTCATCTGGTTAAAGAGTGTGATTTCCCGCGAGAGATGAATTCGCTTATCATTCAGTCTTACAATCTTATCTCCTGCCTGAATTCCCTGTTCCTGTGCGGAAAGACCGTCAATGACATCTGCTACCACCGGAACATCACAGCCATTCCAGGCAACAAGAATCACGGAGAGGACAAATGCCATAAGGAAATTAAACAGCGGTCCAGCAGCAATTACTGAAATTCTTGCCCAGACAGATTTACTGTTGAAGCTTCCTTCCTCGTTTGTATCTTCCTCGTCTTCTCCCATCGCGCAAAATCCACCGATCGGAAGAAGTTTCAAGGAATACACGGTACCGTTTTTCTCGGTACTGACAAGTGTCGGTCCCATTCCGATCGCAAATTCAGAAACATTAATACCGTTTTTCTTGGCAAGCAGAAAATGTCCCAACTCGTGAAACATCACGATAATGCCAAACAGCAATAATGCCAGTATAATTCCCAACTAGCTCCACCTGCTTTCTATTTGTTCATAAGTCTCTGCTTCCGCCGAAAGGATTTCTTCCACCGTCGGCGCTTCTTTTCGTTTATGTGCATCCATGCAGTAATGAATGATTTCCGGAATCTCCAGATATTTTATCTTTCGATCAAGAAACAGACTGACCGCACGCTCGTTGGCAGCATTGAATACTGTCGGCATCGTTCCTCCCGCCCTTCCTGCTTCATAGGCAAGGCGCAGTCCATAGAATGTTTCCAGATCCGGCTGTTCAAATGTAAGCTCTGTCAGCTTCCAGAAATCAAGCCGATCTCCGGGCAAATTTCTGCGCTTTGGATAATACAGCGCATACTGGATCGGAAGCTTCATATCCGGTGTACCTAACTGTGCAATGACTGCTCCATCTTCATATTCTACCATAGAATGGATCACGCTCTGCGGCTGCACCACAACCTGGATTTGATCAAAGTCCACATCAAAGAGCCATTTTGCTTCGATCACTTCCAGACCTTTATTGATCATTGTAGAAGAATCAATGGTAATCTTGCGTCCCATTTCCCAATTCGGATGCTTTAAGGCATCTTCCACTTGAATGTTTGCAAGTTCTTCCCTCTTTCTGCCGCGAAACGGTCCACCGGAAGCAGTCAGAAGGATTTTCTTAATAGAATTCTTTTCATTTCCCTGCAAGGATTGAAAAATAGCGCTGTGTTCACTGTCTACCGGAAGAATCGATACATGATGTTCCTTTGCAAGAGGCATAATGATATGTCCTGCCGTCACAAGTGTTTCTTTATTGGCAAGTGCAATATCTTTTCCCGCACGGATTGCAGCAATGGTAGGGCGGATTCCGATCATTCCCACGATCGCTGTTACAAGTATGTCTGTCTCTTCCAGTACAGAGATTTCCAAAAGACCATCCATTCCGGATACGATCTTCACAGGAAGGTCTTTCACCCGTTCCCGAAGTTCTTTTGCTTTCTCTTCTGTCCAGACTGCCGCTGTCTTTGGCGCAAATTCTCTGATCTGCTGCTCCAACAGCGCAATATTATTTCCGGCAGCAAGAGCTGCCACTCGAATATCCTGATTCTCTCGTACAACTTCTAAAGTCTGTGTTCCGATGGAACCAGTCGAACCAAGAATTGCTATTGTCTTCATCTTATACCATCCCCTATTTCATAAATAGCACTGCCATATAGTAAATAATCGGTGCTGTAAAAATCACACTGTCAAACCGATCCAGAATACCGCCGTGTCCCGGAATCAATTTGCCGTAATCTTTGATATTATGATTTCTTTTAATGGCTGATGCTGCCAGATCGCCTACCATGGAGATCAAACCTCCCACTGCGCCGATCGCCGCATACATCCCAACAGGCGCTCCTACTTGTGCAAAGTGATTTACTGCCAATGCATAGAGCGCTCCGATCAGCGCTGCCCCTGCTACACCTCCGACTGCGCCCTCAATGGATTTCTTCGGGCTTAATTTCGGCGCCATTTTATGTTTTCCAATCAGCACACCGACACAATAAGCACATGTGTCACATCCCCAGGAACAGATAAATACAAGCCATACGAGGAATGCACCCTGAGGCAGTTCCCGCGCCTGATATACATAGGACAGCATCATCGCCACATAGAATAGTCCAAAAAATGTCATCATCACCTGGTCTGCATGGTATTTGGGATAAGAAAATACATATACAGCCATAAGAAGAATCAGAAATCCAATGCTCATGCAAATAATCCATTCTTCATATCCAAACCAGAGCAGTCCGTAATAAATGATCGCTCCTACATATCCTACGCATCCGAGCAGTTTATTATGCACATCCAAGATTTTATAAAGCTCAGACATACCAATCAAGCTGATGATCAAAAGTGTCGCAAATAAAATACCGCCCCCACTGATCACGGTCACAAGCGCAACGATCATCAGAAGAATTCCACTCAGTAGTCTTGTCTTAAACATGTTATTCCTCCTTCACGCCTCCAAAGCGTCTATCTCTGCTATTATATTGTTCGATAGCCTTTGTCAGTTCTTCTTTCGTAAAATCCGGCCATGGAACATCTGTAAAATAAAACTCCGTATAAGCCAGCTGCCATAATAAATAATTCGACAGTCGAAGTTCTCCGCTTGTGCGGATAAGCAAATCCGGATCCGGAATATCGTGTGTATCAAGATAACTTTCAAATATCTTTTCACTAATTGCTTCCGGCGCAAGTGTCCCTGCTTCCACATCTTTTGCCATAGCACGCATGGCACGGATCATTTCATCTCTGCTTCCATAATTGATCGCAATTTGAAAATTCAGTCCGTCATTATGTTCGGAAGCCTTCTCCAGTTCCAGAATTCTCTTTCTGATATCTTCATCCAGACGGCTGATATCACCAATAACCCGGACTCTCATCCGATTCTTTTCAGCTGTCTTCAGACATGTTTTCATGTAGTTTCTCAGAAGCTTCATCAGCGCATCTACTTCATCCTTCGGACGATTCCAGTTCTCTGTGGAAAATGCATATACTGTCAGATATTTGATTCCCATTTTATACGCATCTTCACAGATTCGCTCTACATTCTTACTTCCCTGTACATGCCCGTAATTGCGTGGCATTCCCCGCTTCTTTGCCCAGCGTCCATTCCCATCAAGAATGATCGCAACATGCTGTGGTATCTTCATACCCTTCCTCCTCCACTTAGGAATATATATCATACTTTTTTCATCGCTCTTTCATGTAAATCAAGAAGGATAAGCAAGAAGCGTCACCGCCTCCGCTTATCCCTGCCTCATTTCACACTAGACTGTCATAACTTCTTTTGTCTTTACTTCTACAGCCTTATCGACTTCTTTGATATATTTGTCTGTCAGTTTCTGAAGTTCCTCTTCCAGATCTTTGATCTCATCTTCAGAAACTTCACTTCCTTTTAATTTCTTAAATACATCATTTCCATCGCGGCGGATGTTACGAACTGCGACTTTGGCAGCCTCTCCCTTCTTCTTAACATCCTTTGCAAGTTCTTTACGGCGTTCTTCTGTCAATTCCGGGAAAATCAGACGGATACATGTTCCATCATTCGTCGGATTGATTCCAAGATCGGATACCTGAATTGCCTTTTCAATTTCACGGATCATGCTTTTCTCCCACGGCTGGATCTGAATCATACGCGGTTCCGGCACAGATACATTGGCAACTTGCTGGATTGGTGTCGGGCTTCCATAATAATCTACAACGATTCTGTCTAATACATGTGGATTCGCACGTCCTGCGCGAATTGTAGCCAGTTCTCCTTCTAAACTGTGAATTGATTTCTGCATCTTTTCATCGTATACTTTTACTCTTTCATTCATGTCTTATTCCTCCGGTTTTATTATTTTACACAGTTACTTTCGTACCTGTAAAACTTCCTTTCATAGTCTCTACGATACTGTTCTCTTCGTTCAGTCCAAATACAAGCATCGGCATATGATTCTCTTTGCACAAAATGGAAGCAGTCATATCCACCGCCGCAAGTCCCTGTGCGATCACATCATCAATTGAAATTTCATCATATTTCTTTGCTTCTGGATTGAGCTTCGGATCACTGTCATAAATACCGTCAATTGCCTTAGCAAGCAGCATTGCATCCGCCTCAATCTCTATCGCATGAAGTACTGCACCTGTATCTGTAGAAAAATACGGATGTCCTGTTCCTCCCGCAAAGAAAATTACTTTTCCTGCTTCCAAAGCTTCAATTGCTGCATCTTTTGAAAACAATGTCGTAAATGCACCACAGACAAACGGTGTGAAGATCTCTGTCTGCATTCCTACATGACGGAAAATCTCAGATACATACAGACAGTTCATAACAGTTGCAAGCATTCCGATCTGGTCTGCTTTCACCCGGTCAATCGTCTCACTCGTTCTTCCTCTCCAGAAGTTGCCTCCGCCTGTAACAATTGCAACCTGAATTCCGCTGTCCACAAGCTCTTTTACCTGCTTCGCCACTCCAATACAAGTAGCTTCATCAAATCCTGTCTTTTTATCCCCTGCAAGCGCTTCTCCGCTTAGCTTTAACAATACTCTTTTCATAAGTAATAGCTCCTTATCTTAAGATTTTCATTATCCGTTTGGCAAAAGTATACCATACCTTACATTAAAATGGAACAGCAAAATTAACCTCTCTCCCCTTCGGAGTGCAATTTTTCCCGACAAAGCTGTTCCAGATGATCGTGCACTTCCGCTTCATTTTTCTCATTGGTCAGAATCACGATCATATCGCTTGCCTTTAAGAGTGTATCGCCATGCGGAAGAAGTTCCCGCTCTCCTCTTTTCACCGCCACAAGCAGACAATGCTTCGGCCACACAATCTCCCGGATTCTTCGATTCTCCAATTCGGAACCCAGCATAATCACTTGCTCCTGAAGTATCTTTCCCCGTTCATCCCCTTCCGGCTCTATACCGCGCTTTTGCAGAAGACGTTCCAGAAGGCTCTCATAGATCGGAGCAGATTTCAGAAGTGATGCTGTTACATAAGCAATGATCGATATGATGGAAAGAGACAATAACTGACTTAAACTTCCGGTCATTTCAAAAATCAATATAATTCCAGTCAGCGGCGCCCGCACAATGGCTGTAAAATATCCTGCCATCGAAAGCAGTACAAAATTATTCACATAGTTAATATCCATTCCAAAGAAAGAGACGCCCGCCATACCGAAGATTCCCCCGATCAGTGATCCAAGCACAAGAAGCGGGAAGAAGATTCCTCCCGGAGCTCCGGAGCCAAAGCTTAATCCTGCAAAAAGAAATTTCAACAGAAACAGAAGCATCAGAACTCCAAGCGTATATTCGTGGCTTGTCAGCCCTATGATCAGATTGTGACCGCTTCCAAGTAATTCCGGCATCGTAAATGCCAAAATCCAGGCTGCCGTCAACGGAATCAGCAGCTTTCCCCATGTCGGAATCTTTGTCAGCTTCTGGTACAGCTTTTGCATCATCAACGTAAACCAGTTATAGAAAACTCCCATAGCTCCCAAAATCATACCAAGCGGAATTAATAACCAATAGTAACTGTGCGGCAGTACATTTCCAATATCAAATTGAAATACCGGTTCAATTCCAATGATACTTCCGGCAATCAGATCAGCGGTCAGAGACGATGCCATCGCTGAAACAAGCACAGCTGTGGAAAAATTCTTATGTACTTCTTCCAAGGAAAACATGACTCCTGCCAGCGGCGCATGAAACGCAGCAGAAAGCCCCGCACTGGCTCCGCATGTCATCAAAAATTTTTCTTCTGTTCTCCCGCATCTCAGCGCCCGTGCAATTCCCTTTCCACTCATGGCGCCAAGCTGAATGGACGGACCTTCCCGGCCAAGAGATAATCCGCCGAGCAGTGAGAGAAAGCCGCCCACAAACTTAGCCGGAATTACTTTCCACCATGTCTGTTCCAGCTTTCCTGCCATCTCGCCTTCCAGCTGCGGAATCCCACTCCCCGAAATCATTGGTTCATAAGTAACCAGTTTGCCAATAACCAATGCCATTGCCGTAAGACATAGAAACCATAGTCCCATTCTCAAGCCATTGCCTTCTGCCCATGTAATTACTTCATTCAGCCAAGTAGACGCGTACGTCAGCGCAATCCGGTAAACCAGAACAATCAAGCCACCGACAGCTCCTACAAGAACACCTTTCCCGATCAGGCGCACTTGAAATGCTTCTGCATCTTTCATGACTTCCGATGTATCCTGTTTCATTTTCTCATTCCCTTTCTAATATTTCTGTTTTATCCAGCCCATATACTGCCGTCAGAAAAGCAGATACGCGATTCCAATCCCTACACTAAGAAATGGTCCAAAGACAATTCGATCTTTCAACCTCAGATGCTGCAAAAGAACGCCCGCCGCCCCATAACATCCTGCTGCAGTTACTCCGATCAATAATCCAGTCAGACTGCCTTTCGGTCCAAGTCCAATTCCTGCAGCTGCCATCAGCTTTATATCACCTCCGCCAAAAGCTCCCGGCGCAACAAGAGTCGTAAGAAACATCGGCACACTCCCTGCTGCCGCTCCCAACAAGCCCCGGCAGATACTCCATGTACATTCCGGACAGACAAATATCCTAACCAGCCCGATTCCTGCCAGCCAGATACAGCATCGATCCGGAATCTGCTTATGCTGCAGATCATACCATGACGCTCTTGCCAATATACAAAATACCATTATATCATAACTGATTCTCCACATATACAACTCTGACTGCCGCATATCTTCTTTCGGTATTATCTTAGCAGAGTTGCTCTCTGCATACAAGGTCAAAACAGTACAACTCCGGTTCTGCGATATATCGAAACAGCAAAAAAGAGCCCTATGGCCCAATGTCATTAAGTTAAGGAAAAATAATTAGATTCTTATATTAGAAATAATATAGGAGTCTTTTTATTTTGTAAAAATAGTTGACAAACAAGATAGAATGTGCGGCCGC
>NZ_QRVX01000047.1:0-17736 GCF_003458885.1 Coprococcus sp. AF21-14LB
AAAAAATAAGAATCTCCTGTAGAAAATCAGGTATAAAAACACTGATTTCTACAGGAGATTCTTATTTTAAGATTTAGAAGCTAAAAATCGGTATTAACCGACAGCCCCTTTGGTCACTTATTTTTCAAAATATCTGCTTAGTCAATCTCCAACTGTATCGGGCAATGATCCGATCCATAAATCTCTGTCAGAATTTTCGCACCGCGCAGTCGTTCCTTTAGTTCCTCTGAAACGCAGAAATAGTCAATACGCCAACCGACATTCTTCTCTCTTGCCTGAAAGCGATAAGACCACCAGGAATAGGCTCCTTCAAGCTCCGGATAAAAATAACGAAACGTATCAATAAATCCTGCATCTATAATATTCTGGAATTTTCCACGCTCTTCATCGGTAAATCCCGCATTCTTATGGTTTGTTTTTGGATTCTTCAAGTCAATCTCTCTGTGAGCCACATTCAGATCGCCACAGAAAACAACCGGTTTTTTCTCTTTCAGATCTTTTAGGTAAGAAAGAAATGCATCTTCCCATGCCATCCGATACTCTAATCTTGTGAGCTCCCGCTGTGCGTTCGGCGTATACACTGTCACAAAATAATATTCTTCAAATTCCAGCGTGATCACACGTCCTTCCTGATCGTGTTCCGGCACACCGATACCATAGCTGACTGACAACGGCTTGATTTTCGTAAAAATTGCTGTTCCGGAATAGCCTTTTCGTTCAGCATAATTCCAATACTGATAGTATCCCGGCAGTTCCAGAACGAGCTGTCCTTCCTGCATCTTGCTCTCCTGAATGCAGAAAATATCTGCATCCGCATTTTTAAAAAACTCCTCAAATCCCTTTTGTACACAAGCTCTGATTCCATTTACATTCCATGAAATAAACTTCATTTTGTTCTCCTATTTCAGTATTTTTTTTAATTCTGCCATAAATGTATTCACATCTTTAAATTCCCGATATACTGATGCAAACCGCACATATGCCACTGGATCCAAATCTTTTAGTTTATCCATAACAATCTCGCCGATCTCGCTGCTTTGAATCTCTTTCTCTTCACGGCTGAAAATCTCTGTTTCGATAGCATCAATCGTTTTCTGGATTTCAGAAGCTGATACCGGACGTTTATAACAGGCGCGCAGAATCCCTCCCTCAATCTTTGAGCGATCATATTGTTCCCTATTATTATCTTTCTTAATAATAATCAGTGGAATGGTCTCCACTTTCTCATAAGTTGTAAACCGTTTTCCACATGCATCGCAAGAACGGCGTCTTCTGATGGAACTTCCGTCTTCTGCCGGCCGTGAATCAATTACTCTTGTATCCTGATTACCACAATATGGACACTTCATATGCTCTTCCTCTCTTTGTAATAACGATATTGAAACTAATTACAGTATATCTTCCCACTCTGCGTTTGTAAACGAAATTCTTACTTTTCCTTGCATTTTATCGGTATTTTCTAATGATTTTCAACACTCTTTGCAGCGTTTCAAAAAATTTTCCTCGCAAATTTCCACAAGAATAATATCCGGTCCTACTTTTTTTATACATTCAAACGGAATCACATACTCCGAATCACATCCAAACAATCCACAAACTTTGCAGGGCCCCGGAACGATAATTGCCTGCACACATCCCTGGCACAGATCGAGAATAATATCCGCTACACATCCAAGCCTGCGGCAATTACAAAGATTTACTACTTCTTTTTCTCTCAATTCACAAAAACGCATCCGTGCACCTGCTTTCATCTTCTTATTACTAACAGTATGCACCGGATGCGTATTATGCTACTTTTTCAATATAAATTATCTATGGAGCCATGATCGTCTCCCGATCAAATGCTTTAACGATCACTCCTGTCAGAACTGCACCGCAAATCAATGTTGTTGTCAGTGTCAGCACATACTGCAATGCAGTCACTTCATGGGACAAAATATTTTTCAGTACAATCGCACTATTATAAAGCGGAATACAGAACGCTCCTGTTGATGGCTCCTGATTCGTAAACATTGACATCAATCCGATAACAAGAACAAGAATATATGCCGGCATCACATAAGTATTCGCCTCTTTTGTGGATTTGGCAAATACGGAGAATAATACGATCAGTGTGGCATACAAAAATGCGAGTGCAATCAATATCCCCGCCAACATGGCTCCCTGTCCAAATGTAATCGAAAGTTTTAGCCTCTGTACCCATGCCGGAGAGTGTCCCTGACATCAGAGGCATAGAGATTACCATAACAGCAACGTAAATCAGAGAAGAAATTCCAGAAATGATCATAAGGGCAAATACTTTGCCAAGCACGATGGAACTTCTCTTAACCGGCGATACAAGAAGGCTTGCCATCGTTCCTCTTTCCTTTTCTCCCGCAATCATATCTGTTCCGATTCCCATAGCTCCTGCAAACAGCAAAATCGTAATAAAATATGGGAGCATCATACCGAGTTCTTTTCCGTTTGCTTTCTTTTCATCCTGAACAATCATATCCGGATTATCCGTATTTACCGTAAAGATCATAAGCTGTTCTAAGTCTCCGACTCGTCCTGCCAGCAATGTCTGACGATAAGACTCCAAAACAGTTCCTGTTACTTCCCGGAATGCACTCATGGAATATTCTTCTGACGGATTATAGTATACTTTAATCTGAGGAATCTCATCTCCTTTTTGATAGGAAGCAATACTTTCCTCAAAATTTTCCGGGAACTGCAGCCAGAGGTCTGCCTGTCCGGATGTCAATTCATCCTTTACCACAGTTTCCGATTCCATCGCGCGCAGATCATATGTATATCCGCCTGTCTCCAAAAACTTCTGAAAACTTTCTGGAAACCGCTCCGCATAAATAACCGGAATATGATTGTCAATATCTGCCATCATATTTTTCTGGAGATTTCCGATCAGCATCATAAGTCCTACCATCAAAAGCGCCGGAAGAAGAAATACAGAAAATAGCATTTTCTTATCTTTTACAACTCTTGCAATCTCTTTTCTAAAAATCTCACGAATTCCTTTCATAGCTATTCTTCCCCCTTGATCCCTTTATAGATTTCAAAAAAGGCATCTTCCAAATCCCCGGTTCCAGTCTGCATCAGCAATTCTTCTACCGTTCCTTCTGCCGCTTTTCTTCCATCGATGATCATGCCAATCCGGTCGCACAGTTTCTCTGCCTCAGACATGATGTGCGTAGAAATAATTACAAGCTTGCCTTCTTCTTTTAACTTCTTCAGATAATCTGTCACGCTTCTTGCCGTAACAATGTCGAGTCCATTTGTCGGTTCATCAAAAATAACAATCTCCGGATCATGGACAAGACTGACCGCAATGGCTGCTTTTTGTTTCATACCGGTTGACAGTTCTTTGATCTGCTTATGAGCAAACTCTTTAATTCCAAAATAGGAAAATAACTCTTCTTTTCGCTTTTTCAGCTGCTTCTCCGGAACTTCATGAAGACGTCCAAAAAAGTCAAACATATAATCTGTGGAAAACTGTGGATCAAGCTTAATATCACTTGTAAGAAATCCAATCTGTCTGCGCACTTCTTCGCTTTCCTTCTGTACTTCGTGTCCTCCGACATAGATCTCTCCCTCTGTCGGCTTAATGATCGTAGCAATACAGCGAAGCGTTGTTGTCTTCCCTGCACCATTTGGTCCGAGCAGACCATAGATCTCTCCCGGTTTTGCTGTCAGTTCCAAGTGATCCACCGCCACTTTTTTCGGATTCTTCGTATGCAGTTCCTGCATCTGGCGCTTATTCAGCTTATATACTTTTGTTAAATTACGAATCTCAATCATATATCTTTCCTCCCGATCCAGATAACCTGTAATTGTATTTCTGTATTATTTATTTAATACAATAATATTATTTGTTTCTTTTGTCAATATATTTATGGATTTTTTCAAAAAATCTTCCGCGTTGACAGAAAAACCGCTCCATGCAATAATACATGTATCTGAATCGAAATTTTTGCGCAAGAAAGGAAACCATATTACTATGATAAAAGAAACCGTATTACTATTTAATTTTCAAGACCGCACTCAGCTTCGCAAGCTGGAAATGCTGCTGCTGCCGATGAAGATCCGTCTGAAAAAAGTAGCAAAAGAAGACTATTTAAAACCACTTGGCAGCTTCGTAAACAGCCTGATGTCACTTTCTCTGATACATGTTATGACGGAGAAGAACTGCCTGCACCAATGGTTGTCTTTGTGAATCTTCCCGGCAGCCGTCTCGATACGATACTTGCTGGAATTCGCCGAAATAAAATCGGACCAATTCCTCACAAGGCAATCCTCACACAGACAAATCAGCATTGGAATGTTTTACAGTGTTTCAAAGAAATTGACGCCGAACACAAAGCTATGACAGAATCATCCTCTCTCTCTTAACCAAAAAGGAAGTCTGACACATCTCTCCCCGATGTGCCGGGCTTCCTCTTTTGTCGCAATTTTGTTCTGCCAGACATCAAATATCTATCAGCTTTCTGCCGTCATCTCTGCCTTACGGAACAGTTTAAAACTGACTTTCATACAATTTTTTATAAAATCCATTTTTTTGAAGTAATTCTTCGTGACTTCCCTGCTCAATAATATTTCCCTCTTTCATCACAAGGATTGTATCAGCTTCTTTAATTGTCGAAAGCCGGTGCGCTACAATAAAACTTGTGCGCCCCTTCATCATTCGTTGAAAAGCTTCCTGAATCTTAAGCTCTGTGCGCGTGTCGATCGAAGAAGTTGCCTCATCAAGAATCAGCATCGGCGGCAAATTCAACATCACTCTTGCAATACAAAGCAGCTGTTTCTGCCCCTGAGAAAGATTGCCTCCTTCCTCCGTAATCTTCGTATCGTATCCATTCTGCATACGCTTGATAAAACTGTGGGCATGAGCTGCCTTCGCTGCCGCAACAATCTGTTCTCTTGAAGCCTCCGGATATCCATAGGCAATATTTTCTGCAATAGTTCCCGTCTTCAGCCATGTTTCCTGAAGTACCATGCCATACTGGGCTCTCATACTATCCTTTTGTATATCGGCAATGTTATGGCCGCTTAACAGAATCTTCCCTGCATCAATCTCATAAAACCGCATCAACAGATTGATCAGCGTTGTTTTACCGCATCCTGTAGGACCAACAATCGCAATTTTCTGTCCCGGCTTCACATCAAGGTTAAGCTCTTGAAGCAGAGGAACTTCCGGCTGATAAGAGAAGGATACGTCTTGCAGTTTTAAGCTTCCATCAACTTCTTTTAGCGCAGCTGCCCCAGGTGCATCCGGCTCTTCTGCCGGTTCTTCCATAAAGTCAAACACTCGTTTCGCACAGGCAATGGCATTTTGCAGTTCTGTTACTACGCTGGAAATTTCATTAAATGGTTTTGTATACTGATTGGCATATGTCAAAAAACATGAAAGCTGTCCGACAGTAATAGCGCCACCCATAGCCATAACTGCCCCCACAATTCCCACTCCTGTATATACAAGTCCATTTACAAACCTTGTACTTGGATTCGTAATGGATGAGAAAAAGGTTGCTTTCAAACTGCAGCTTTGAAGTCTGACATTAATTTCATCAAACCGCTCCGTCGCTCGTCTGCCATATCCAAATGCCTGCACGACTTTCTGGTTTCCTACCATTTCATCTACAAGCGCTGTCATTTCCGCCCTTGTCTCAGATTGTTTTTGGAACATCGTATAGGTTCGTTTTGCAATGAAACTTGCTACAAATAAGGACAGTGGTGTAATCAAAATGACTACAAGAGATATCTGCACATTAATAGCCAGCATAAAACCAAGTGTCCCAAAAATTGTGACAAGACCTGTAAAAAGCTGTGTGAACCCCATCAAGAGTCCGTCAGAAAACTGCTCCACATCCGTAATGATCCGGCTGATCGTCTCACCGTACTGATGTGAATCCACATATTTTAGCGGAAGCACCTGAAGTCTCGCAAAAGCCTCTGTTCTTACATCTTTTACCACACAGTAAGTAATTCTGTTATTGCACAGATTCATAAGCCACTGGGCCGCTCCGGTCATACAAATAATTACCGCAAGCTTTTTCAAAATATGAAAAATCGCTGCAAAATCAACCTTTCCCTCTGCCAAAATATAGTCTACAGCATCTCCTACCAGAATCGGAGCATATAGCGTCGTTCCGACAGTTATCACCGCAAATACCAGAGAGCAGACTACAAACAAGCGATAAGGACGGATTCGTTTTAATATCTTTTTTATTGTCTCTTCCTGTTTACGCATGATGCTCCACCTCCTCTTTCGAAAGCTGAGAATAACAGATTTCCTGATACACCTGACAGGATGCCAGAAGTTCTTGATGTGTTCCCTTTCCTGCGATTCTTCCGTCATCCATAACAAGAATCTGATCTGCCTGCATAATAGAGGCTGCCCGCTGTGATACAATAAACACCGTCATTCCTTCGGTATCCTCTGCGATTGCCCTGCGAAGTTTCGCATCTGTAGCAAAATCAAGTGCAGATGCACTGTCATCCAGAATCAAAATCTTCGGTTGTCTCACAAGCGCCCTCGCAATCGTCAGACGCTGTCTCTGTCCACCGGACAGATTCTTTCCGCCTTCACTGACCACGGTGTCCAATCCGTCTTTTTTTCCTTCAATAATTTCTCTGCCCTGGGCAGTTGTCAGCGCCTGCATCATCTCTTCTTCCGAAGCGTTTTCCTTTCCCATACGCAGATTATCCCGAATTGTGCCATGAAACAGAACAGCCTTTTGCGGAACAACTCCAATCTGTTTCCGCAAAGTTTCCAGAGAACTTTCTTTTACCGGCATTCCATTTACTTTTACACATCCGGCTGTCGCATCATAGAATCTCGGAATCAGATTCACAAGCGTAGACTTACCGGATCCTGTACCGCCAATGATTCCGATTACTTCCCCTTTCTTTGCAGAAAACGTAATATCACTGAGCGCCTCCTCCTTTGCTCCTGCATAGGTAAAGCTTACATGATCCATTTCCACTGCCGGCGCCTCCTGTGTTTCGTTTCCGCATGTATCTTCCGCTTCACGCCCAGACGAATTTGCCTCCTTGCTTTCTGTCCGACCAGCTCCAATGCCGGAGCAGATACTCGGCTTTAACGCAAACACTTCGTTGACACGTCCTGCCGATGCCAGCGCTTTTGTAAAAGACACGATGAGATTCGCCAATGCTACAAGCGCAATCAGAATCTGTGTCATGTAATTGACAAGAGCAATCACTTCTCCCTGAGTAATACTTCCTCCAAACACTCTTTTTCCGCCAACCCAGACAATTGCAATTGTTGCCGCATTTACAATAATGTAAGTCATCGGATTCAGCGCTGCCGAAATCTTACCAACAAGCATCTGCATTCGCATGAGCATATCACTTTCTTCCTCAAACTGCTTCTGCTCTTCCTTCTGCGTACGAAATGCCCGAATCACGCGGATACCGGCCAGATTTTCTCTTGTTGTCAGAAGTACCTGATCCAATCCTTTTTGTACTTTTCGATAAAGCGGGATTGTTATCAGCATAATACCATAAATAACAACTGCCAGAAGCGGCACTGCTACGACAAATACGAGCGCAGCCTGAAAATCAATCGTAAACGCCATCACCATAGCTCCCACTACAATAAACGGGGATCGAAGGAGCAGACGCAGCACCAGATTTACTCCTGACTGTACCTGATTGATATCACTTGTCATGCGTGTTACAAGAGTAGAACTTCCAGCCTGATCAATCTCTGTATAAGAAAGGGATTCAATATGCGCAAACAGATCATGCCTGAGCTCTGTTCCAAATCCAATGGCTGCCTTTGCTGCAAAATACTGTGCAGTCAGCGAGCAAGTAAGCCCAAGCACACCAAGAAATACAAGAACGCCTCCCATTTTTAATATATATCCCATGTCCTGATTCTTAATCCCCACATCAATAATATCTGCCATGACAAGGGGCACAATTAATTCAAAACATGCCTCAAGCAGCTTAAACAGCGGCCCGATAATACTCTCTTTTTTATACCCTTTTAAATACGGTAATAATCGAAACATATGCTCTCTTCTTCCTTTCTCTTCTGCCGATTTAACCGGCGGCAGTTTCTTGTACATTATACGTCCTGAATTGACTTTACACAAGCGATTATGCTATACTTTTCCCAAATTACTATACGAAATCATACTTGAATAAAGGAGGATATTTATGTATATCGATAAGACATTATACACAACTGCCCCATCTGCTGAAGGACGTCTTGAAAAAGAAATGCAGGTATATGAACTGTTAGATCAACTTCAGATTTCATATACCAGAATTGACCACGAACACGCAGATACGATTGAGGACTGCGCTGCCATTGAAACATTACTTGGCGCACAGATCTGCAAGAATCTCTTTCTCCGCAACCGCCAGGCAACCAATTTTTATCTGCTCTTAATGCCGGGAGACAAACGTTTTCTTACAAAAGAGCTCTCCAAACAACTTGGTATTTCCCGCCTCTCTTTTGCAGAGCCGGAATATATGGAGCAGTATCTTAACACAACGCCCGGTTCTGCAAGCATTCTCGGTCTTATGAACGATCCGGAACACCATGTACAGTTAGTCATTGATGAAGATCTTCTGAAACAGGATGTGATCGGCTGCCATCCTTGCATCAACACAAGCAGCCTCAATCTTAAAACAGTCGATATTTTAGAGAAATTCTTACCACATACCGGCCATTCTTACGCAGTTGTAACACTGACCGGCGAGGCATAACATTTACCTGCAATTAAGGCAGATACCAATGCGTCCGCATCTGTGTATCTGCCTTTTTATCTGCTTTTTATCTTCTTAATTAAAATTATTTTCTCCATTAAGGCTGCTTGTTCTCTGGCTGAAAGTTCACATCAATCATAACGATCTCACTGTCTGTTCCAACTCTCATATTCGGTCCGAATAATCCGATTCCGGATGTAACAATATTATGCATCCCGTCTTTATTCAGATAACCGTACGGATTCTCCCACAGAAACGGCATGATAAGATTTCCCGGAAACATCTGCCCATTATGTGTATGACCGCAGAGATCCATATCAATTCCCGCATCTGCCAGTTCCTGAAGCTCACTCGGCTCATGATCAATTACAATAAGCGGTTTAGAAAGGTCCAATCCTTCGATTAATTCTTTAGGAGTTTTTCTCTGTTCTATCCCCCTGCCAGGCACTTTCGCGTCAGGTCTTCCGCAAAGATAAAACGCATCATCAATACAAACTGCTTCGTCCCTCAACAGTATAATTCCTGCCTCTTCCAGAAATTTATCCATTCGTTCATCACTCATTTTCTTCTGATCGCTGTCAAATGTAAATCCTGCCAGAATCTTCTCTTGAATATCATGGTTACCATAGCAGGCATATACTCCATATGTGCTTTCGATACTCCGGAAAATTTGAATCAATTCTTCCGGATCATCCAGCGCTTCGTATTCATTGTCAAAAATATCTCCTGCAATACATACAAGATCCGGCTGCTGCGCGTTGATCTTCTTTGCCATCTCACGCATCTGCCATGTGCCAATACTGTATCCAAGATGAATGTCTGCTACAAGAGCAATCTTCAGTTCTTCTCTTCCGGCACACCTTTTTTCTACAGTTACCTCATAGGGAGTAGTCCGGATATGGCGCACATGAAGTACCCCATACACGGAAACCGATGCGATCAGAATCACGCAGCATGTTCCTGTAATCACAAAGGTTCTGCGGGAACGAAGTCTTTCTTGTGGAATCCAGCGTATTCGTTTCAGGAAAAAACGTCCCAAATCTACGATAACAATCACAAGAATCATGTAAAGAGAAACACCAAGCCAGTAATTCCCAAAACATTTGAAAAATCTCTGCGCCATAGAAGGTTTCAGGAAAAATCCAATTCCAAGAGACAACGCAGAAAATGTATATACGATTCCGATGAAAATTCTGATCCACTTTTTCTTAAAATGCCTGCTGCAGGCGCTCATATAGCGGATTCCCCACCGAAATACATACAGATTGACGAGTACATACAACGGAAACAGATATACTGCTATCATACGTTCGCTTCTTCCTCTTTTTCTTGCAGTGTGTTCTCCCGGCGCTCTTTCTCCTGCTGTTCTTTTTCTTCAAGCATCTCTTCTTCTGTCAGACGCTTGATTCTTTCATCCAGGCCATGTGTCACAACATATTCATAAGTTGTCCGAGGTACAAGGTGACTCCACGGAAGGTTGCAAACAATCTTACTTCTGACTTCCGTTGCCGTAGTTCCCTTCTCCTCTTCCGGACGATTCCAGAGAACTTCTACTTTCACTCCGAGATCTTCCAATATCTTCTTCTTTTCCTCTCCCCACTTATCACAGATACTCATGAAAAATGTGGCATCTTTCGGCGCATACTGTAAAATATATTCCGGACGGTTAATCGGGAACGGAATAATATCAAATTCCTCTCTCTTCACACCAAAATCAAGCAGCGCTGCCTGAATCATCTCCATTCGCTCATAATATGTGAGTGGGTTTGCCGTTTTTTTTAGAACGTTTTTTTATCATTTTCACTTTCTTTAATGTAAGAATCATCCGGATTGCTGATTCCCACATATAATTTCTTACATCTCATTTTCGCCGCAAGCAGATATTCCATATGCTTTAAATGCAGTATCTGAAAACGGCCATGAATTACTCCAACATCTACCATTGTTCTTATCCCCTTTTTGTCTTTCCTATTTATCATAAAACAAAAAAACCGGTTTGGCAACCATGCCAAACCAGTTTTCCCAATGCTTTTTCCTATAGTATTGCTCTACTTATTTACCTCTACAGTTTCTGTTTCAAAAATAAATTTCACTTCACCGGACATATCTTCCGAAATTCCACTAAACGATTCATAGTTTTCTGAAAGATCTGCCAGACTCTTCAAGCGATTGAATACATTTTCCAGATCTCCGGTAAGCACATCAGAAATCTTCTCGATTCCTTCTTCGTTAAATTCTTTCATACCGTCTGCCAGTTTATCTGCTCCTTCTGACAGTTCATCTATTCCGGAAAGGAGCTTAGATGTACCGAATTTCAATGTATCAGTGCCGGCTGCAAGCTGAGAAGTTCCGTCTGCAAGAGCAGAAGCTCCTGTCAAAAGTGTTGGTGTTCCTTCTTTTAACTTATTCGCCCCAACAATCAAATCTTTTCCTGACATTTTCAGAAGGCTGCTTCCGCTTAACAGCTGGCTGTCGTTAGCCTGAAGTGTCTGGAATCCGCCAAGAAGCTGATTGACCCCTTCTTCTGTCTTAGATGCCAGCAAAACAGAATTGTCCGTCAATGTGTCCACTGCCTCTGCTGCATTTCCTGTACCTGCTTTCAATGCATTCGCTCCTTCTGACAGCTGTTTTAATCCATCTACTAACTGTTTTGCCGGATCTCCGGCATTGTCAAGCATTTCTGACATGGCATCCATTTTTGCTGCCGCTGCATCCATCTGTGCAGCTCCTTCTGTCAATCCTTTTATCAGTTCACTGTCTGCTCCGAGTTTTTTCGCCCCTTCCGTCAGCGCTGTTCCACCGGCTTCAAGCTTTGCTGCACCGGCTGTAAGAGATGCAGATGCTCCCTGTAACGCCTGCGCCACCTGGCCTCCCTCTGCAAACGGATTTGCGACAGATACTTCCGGAATATCTACCGATACACTTCCCACTTCCACTGTGCCCGCAGAAGCGCTTACTTCATTTCGCACTGTTGCTGCTGCCGCTTCTGCTACAGATTCGTCTGTACCTGCAGCAAGAAGCTGACTTTTTACTTCTTCCGCTGCTTTTTCTGCACGTGCATTTACTTCATCTGTCTGCGCCTGCAGTTTTTCATTTGCTTCCTGCTCTGTTTTTGCAAGCGCTGCATTTACCTGATTCTGTGTATCTGTCTCTGCTGCCTGAAGTTTTGCATTCACTTCTGCCACAGACTGATTTATCGCTCCGGAAGCGGTTGTCAACACCTTGCTAAGTTCTGTTAGCTGCTTGCCTGATGTATTCATTCCTGCTCCGGCCTCCTGCATCGCTTTCGCTCCGTTTTCAATTCCGGAAGCAGCTTGAGTAATTGCTTCCTTTGCAGTAGTTAATCCCTTTCCAAGTAACTTCATTTGTTTTGATAATGTTTTCAAATTTTCAGCACTCATCATTGGCGCAAGCTGTTTTGTTTCTTCATAAATCTTCTTTGCTCCAACAGCAAGCTGCTCTGCTCCAGCCTCCAGTCCTTTTTCTCCAAACGCCTGATTTTGAAAAGCAGTAATTCCTTCTGACAATTTTCTCACATTTTCTGATAATACCGGAAGTTTCTGATTCGCTCCCTGCTGAATTGTTCCAACACCTTCGACATATGCTGCAATTCCATCAGACAGTGTAGAAGCGCCCTCTGTATAGCCTGCTACTCCCTCCACCAGCTGTCCAGTTCCCGATGTATAAGTCTGCAGGCCTCCGTACAATGTTTTGGCGCCTGTATTTACCTGGCTGGCTCCCGCTGCCAGTGTATCGATTCCTGAAGCAAATTCAGATGATTTTTCTTTTAATGTCCGTACTCCGTCTGCCAGTGTAGAACTGCCGTCTACAAGCTTAAGTGAAGCATCTGTCAATTCATTTACTTTATCCGTTAGTTCATCCAGATTGTCCGCATCACTTAATCCAAGCTCTGCAAATGCATCTGCACTGCCTACCGTAAAAATAGAACCCATTTCAAATTCTGTTACATCTGCCGTAATTGTTAAACTCTCCGGAATTTCAAGTGTATCCTCATCTGTCAGATCAAGGCTTTCTGTCAATCCCGGAAGTACTGCTCCTGCCACAATCTGTCTGCTTGCATCAGAGATTACTTTTCCGTGGTCAATCTCAATATTTTTGAAATGCTCTGTCGGAAAAATGCCTCCTGTCAACATCAAAAATGGTACGCACATTTCTGTCTGCGTTCCATTTACATCTACCATCTGGCGCGTCCGGTTTGTATAAGTAATCTTCATTTCCATATGGCCGCTCTTACCTGCCATCTCTTCCGGTGACATTTCTCTTCCGTCCAATGTATAAGTAATCTTCATTGTTACCGGAAGTTCCTTTGTGCTTTCTCCCTGATAATAAATATCTTCTCCGGCTGCATCCCATACAAGCGCTTCTCCATTTTGTGCAAAGGTTTCCTCTCCTTTCACATTCTGGATATTGGAAAGCGACGACTGATCTTCTATTTTTTCCTTTGCTTCTTCATTTTTCAGCCAATCAGAGACTGTAATTTTCTCTACGCTTCCATCTGCTCCTGTATTCACATAAACAGATTCATCTTTATACTGTCTATTTGCATTCGTTTCATCCTGATCTGCAGCCATTACACACATCCCACAACCTGATACAGAGACTGATGCTGCCGCAATCATAGCCATATGTTTTTTCCAATTCTGATTTCTATTCATAACAAGTTTCCTTCCTTTCCGTCTGCTGTTTCTTCTCTTTTTTTGGCAAAAAACCGATAGAAGTTCTAACGATCACCGGATCAAATACCATAAACATTGCCGGCAGTACAAAAATTACAACAATTGTACTGATAACTGCACCTCTGGAAAGCAGGGTACAGATAGAACCGATCATATCTACCTGTGAATACAGGCTGACACCATAAGTTGCAGCAAAGAAACTAATACCACTAATCATAATCGACTTCATCGAAGTTTTATGTGCAATACTGATTGCATCCATCTTACTTCTGCCACGGTATCTTTCTTTCTGATAACGGCTCGTCATCAGAATTGCGTAGTCTACGGTAGCTCCCAGCTGAATCGTTCCAATTACGATACTTGCCACAAACGGAAGTTCCGTACCGGTATAGAACGGAATTGCCATATTCACAAAAATCGCAAACTCAATAACTGCTACAAGAATGACCGGAAGTGAAATGGATTTAAACACAAACATAATAATCAGGAAGATTGCCGCAATCGAAATTATATTAACGTTTCTCAAATCGATATCTGTCACATCAGCAAGGTCTTTTGTCAGAGGCGCTTCCCCAATTACCATAGATCCTCTGCTGTAAGATTTCACGATTTTATCAATAGCATCAATCTGCTTATTAACTTCATCTGTCGCCGTCTTGTATTCGGAACAGATGAACTCCATTTCGTACTCATCACTTTGCATCAGCTCTTTTATGTCATACGGAATCATAGAGGATGGGACTCCCGGTCCAATAATAGAATCAAGTCCTAATGCCCATTTCACGCCGTCTACTTTCTCAATCTCATTTAACATGCTCTCTTTCTCTTTGCTGCTCATGCCGTTTTTCACAAGCACCATGTGCACGTTATTCATTTTAAAATCTTCCTGCAGCTTCTTATTCGCCACATTACTCTCAAGAGATGCCGGAAGTGACTTATCAATGTTGTAATATACCTTTACATTATTATTTCCGTAAACTGCAGGCACGATCAGAATCAGGAAAATCACAAGCCAGAGTTTCTCGTGCTTTGTAATAAATGCAGAAATCCGATCCATATTCGGGATCAATGCTTTATGCTTTGTTTTTTCAATCAGTTTATCAAAGATCAATATCATAGACGGAAGGAGTGTAACACAGCAAAGCACACCGATTACAACGCCCTTTGCCATGACAATACCAATATTCATTCCAAGCTTAAATGTCATAAAGCAAAGTGCTACAAAACCTGCGATCGTCGTAACAGAACTTCCAACAACCGATTTAAATGTATTTGCAATCGCATGCCCCATAGCCCGTTCTTTCTGTCCCGGAAAACGAAGCTTATTATCTTCATAACTATTCAGAAGGAAGATAGAATAATCCATCGTCACACCAAGCTGAAGTACCGCTGTCAGCGCTTGTGTAATATACGAAATCTCCCCAAGGAAGAGATTGCTTCCCAGATTGTATAAAATTGCAGCTCCAATACTGATTAGAAATAATACCGGAACAACGAAAGATTCCATTGTAAGTCCCAGTACAATAAGACAAAGGACTGCTGCAATGACAACATACATTGGCATTTCTTTCAATGACAGATTTTTAATATCTGTAACAATTCCTGTCATACCGCTGATGAAACACTCTTTTCCAACAAGATCTCTCATCTGGCTTACCGCTCCATAGAAGTATCTGAAGAAGTCGTATCATCAAACATAACTGCCATCATCGTAGCATTTCCCTGAAACAATACATCCCGAATCTTTTTCGGAAGCATATCTACCGGTATCGAAAGATCTGCCACACTGTCATACCAGAGTACCTTCTCTACATGATCAATCCCCTCAATCTTTTCTTTCAATGCAGCCACGTTCTTCAAAGGCATATCTTCTACAACCACCATAGAAAATGCACCTGTTCCAAACTGATCTACCATGATTTCCTGTCCTTTGACTGTTTCCAGATCTTCCGGAAGATAACTCAGAATATCGTAGTTTACCTTTGTACGCGAGATACCGATTCCAGCCGGAACAAGTAACACAATCGCCAGCAGGAAGAAAAACCATTTCCATTTGGCAATTTTCTTACCTATCTTTACCATCATTTTCATACACCCTTTCCATTTATGACTAATAGTCATTTATTTCATACTATGGTATACGCTTAAAATGACTAAAAGTCAACTACTTCATTTTCAATTTAATAAACTTTTAACAAATTGACTATCAGTCATAAATTTTCTATAAATAAATCGAAAGATCTTAAGAAAATTGTATGAATTTCTTTAGAAAATCGTATCCGTTTCATTATTGAAGTATTCTCTTTTCTTATGTTACAATGCTTTGCGAAGAATCTCATAACTCAGGAGGAAAATTACATGAAACTTCAGAACAAAAAAATAACCATATTTTTGTTTGATATTTATTTTGCCGCATTGATCTGGATTATCTTATTTAAAATGGATCTGTCCATCCTCTCTTTTCGCCAGCCACGCAGCATGAATCTCATTCCATTTTCTGCATCTGCGATTTCTAACGGCACTATTGATTTATCTGAGCTCTTAAACAACATACTGATTTTTATTCCTTGCGGGATTTATGCCTGTATGCTGCTCCCGGAACATTCTTTTTTCATTAAAGTACTTCCGGCATTTTTCATAAGTCTTGGTCTGGAACTCTTTCAGTTTCTTCTTGCAGTCGGCGCCTGTGATATTACAGATCTGATCAATAATACCTTCGGAGGAATCATAGGTATTATCCTATATTGGATCTTTTCAAAAATATTCAAAAAGCACACCAATGCCATCATAAACCTCCTGGCATTCACTGCCACAACACTTATGATTGCCTTTATTTCTATACTTCTTCTTGGAAATGCATAAGGAGTTTCTATTCTGCCTTAATCGTTCCATGACAAACAGTAAAATAAACTAACAGTTAAATTTTCTATTCAAAAATGAACATACAATCAATTGTGACGTTTCCTGCTGCTTGATATAATAACTATATGAAAAATCAACAATCAGAAATATGGATTAACACATGGAATTAATTCATGAGGTAGGTAGCATATGAAAATAAATGAAATGATTAAACAGAAACGTATCGAACAGAAACTGACACAGGAACAAGTAGCAAAATACCTTGGCGTATCGGCGCCTGCTGTAAACAAATGGGAAAAAGGAACTTCTTACCCGGATATTACCCTTTTACCTCCACTGGCAAGATTGCTGCATACTGATCTAAACACGCTGCTTTCTTTTCACGAGACACTCACCGACCGGGAAATTGCATTATTTCTCAATGATTTATCCGCAATTGCAGACCGAGACGGATTTCAAACTGCTTACGATACAGCGTTAGAGAAAATCCGCCTCTTTCCGACTTGTGATTCTTTGATTTTAAACAGCGCTCTCTTTTTGGAAGGATGCCTTATTTATAAGAAGGGACATCCTTCCAAAGACACAGAACAATATCAGGAAAAAATCGAAAACCTTTTTCTTCGCGCCGCTGAAAGTAATGATCTTAATGTCAGAAGTCAGGCACAGGCACAGCTCATTTCCAAATACATCGAACGTAAAGAGTATGAGCAGGCACAGACACTGATCGATCAGCTGCCGGATGCTATCTGGACAGATAAAAAACAGCTGCAGGCGAATCTCTTCATTGCCAGCGAACGCTACAGCGACGCCGCAAAGCTGGCCGAAGAAAAACTGCTGTCACAGGCTTCCGAACTGCACTGTACACTTATAACACTTTTGGAAATTGCACTCAAGGAACGGCGGAATGAAGATGCCGAATATATTGCAAATGTTTCCAAATCGACTGCAACGGCGTTGGATCAATGGGAGTATGCATCTTATGTAGCTCATTTTCAGCTCCACTGTGCCAAAAAAGAACGAATCAAAACACTAAAAACCTTCCTTCAAATGATTCGCTCACTCTCAAAAAAATGGAATCTGAATGCCTCTCCTCTTTATCGCCATATCAAAACAAAGCCTGTCGATACAGCTTTTGGCGGCACACTGAAGAAAACTCTTCTCAACTTACTGAAAGAAGATCCAGAATATGATTTTCTAAATATCAGTGAAAATATCACTGAAAACATCAGCGAAGACGCCCTGTCTGAACTTTTGGCTATAGAAGAAGAAAAGGAATTGCACCATTAGAGACAGACTCCAATCGAGTAGGAGGCTAATCATTAATTGATTAGCCGACTCTCACACCACCTAGCATACCGTTCAGTACTAGGCGGTCCTTAGTTTTCACAAACTACTAGATAATAGTCAAGCATGGATGTATAACCTAGCTTGGCTATTACTTTCT
>NZ_QRVX01000048.1:0-16969 GCF_003458885.1 Coprococcus sp. AF21-14LB
GCTTCTTGAATTAATTTTCTAATTCTATATCACTTCCAAAAGTTGTTTATTTTAGACAGCTTAGATAAGTGCGTCACTTATTGGCTTACTTCTACTTTCTTTCACACTATCCTCCCGTAATTTCGTCATAATTACTTATTAGTTTATCGTCTTTTTGTCCAATGTCAATAGATGTCTCCTTGCATTTTTCTTGCATTTTTCTTCCATGTCTGCTAAAGTGATAATATCAAAATAGAAAAGGAGAACTTAACATGAGCGAACATACTTGTGGATGCGGTCATGAAGACTGCAATTGTGAAGAAGTACAGTCTACAGTCACATTGACACTTGATAACGATGAGGTAGTAGAATGTGCTATCCTTACAATCTATGAAGCCGGAGAACATTCTTACATTGCTCTTCTTCCGCTGGATGAAGACGGAGAACAGGCAAACGATGATGTTTATCTGTACCGTTTTGTTGAACCGGAGACGGAAGACGGCGAACCAACTCTTGAGAACATCGAAGACGATGACGAATATGAAGTTGCTGCCGATGCATTTGACGAATGGCTTGACTCTCTGGAATATGACGATTTAGACGTCGAAGAGTAATTCAGATAAAAAACGGGAAGGGGATTGTCTCTTTCCGTTTTTTTCTCTTCGATATGTTACAAATAACTTTCTTTTTGCCCGCGTCATTGCCACATAGAACATTCTTCGTTCTTCTTCGATTGCCGCAGGTGTTTTCGCTTTCTTATACGGAATCTCATCTTCATTGGCTCCGATAATAAATACGGTATCATATTCAAGTCCTTTCGCTCCATGCATTGTCAGAAGCACAAGCTCATCTTCATCCGAAGGCCCTTTTTCTCTTTGTTCTTTTAATTCTTCTGTATATTTCTGTACAAATGTAAACCATTCTTCAATCGTCTGATGTCCGGCAGCCTGCTCCTGAATATAGTCGAGTGTTTCTGTCAGACCACTGAGACTGCTGTGTTTTTCTTCTGCATATTCTTTCAGAAACTCATCATATCCATCTTCTTTCGAATATATTTGATTGCCTGCTCCGGAGTCATAGTTTTCATCTGATGAATATCATACTCCAACTGTCGGATTCTTTTCTGCATCCATTCTTTATCGCAATAATAATTCATCATATCTTCAAAAGACACGATTGCCTTCTCCAAGCTGTTTCGGGCAAGATAACGTTTCGGACGATTTAGTATCATAAGAAAATCACTTCGTTCACGACTTCCTTTTGCTAATCTCAAATATGCTGCCAGGTCTCTTGCAATAAAATGCTCATAAATATTAGGAATATATTCTTTCATCTGAAATGGAATGTGGTATTCTGTACAACATTCTACAAATGTCCGTACGCTAAGACTGGTGCGAAACAGCACTGCCATATCCTTATAGGGAATTCCAATCTGATGTCTTCTCTGTACTTCTCCCAGAATATATCTGCTTTCTTCCGCCGCATCTTTTGTTTCCTGCACATGTACGTCTTCGCCAGCTTCTCCAACAGCTTCAAATATTTTAGGAAATCTTGCTGCATTATGAGAAACAACTCTGGTTGCTGCCGTCACAATTTTCTTTGTGGAACGATAATTCTTATTCAAAAAAATCTCTTTGGCTTTTGGGTAATCCTTCTGAAAGCCGAGCATAATTCCGGGACGCGCCCCCCGGAACTCATAGATTGACTGATCATCATCTCCTACAATAAACAGATTCTGCTCTGGCTCAGCCAAAAGTTGTACAATCTTATATTGCACCGGATTAATATCCTGAAATTCGTCTATCATTAAATATCGGAATTTTTTCTGCCATTGTTTCAAAATATCCGGATATTTTTCAAACAATTCCAGACAGGACACAAGCATATCATCAAAATCAAGCTTTTTCATCTCTTTTCGCTTTCTCTCATATGAGTTATAAATTTCGCGAAAAATATCCGGCCGCATATGCTTTGATACAAATGTTTCCACACGCAAACGATTATTTTTTATTGCACCGATATCTTCCAACACACCTGCCAGAATATCTTCTTCCTCTCCCTCTGCATCATCCCATTCAATATAACAATGGGACAGCTCTTCTTTCACAAGCCGTTTTTTCTCCTCATCCGACATGATATTTGCCGCATCAATGTGATACGCCCACTTCAGAATCCCATAAAACACTGCATGAAAAGTACCAAATGTAATCGGTGTCTTCTGCTTATTTGTAGCTTTTAAATAGCGTTCTTTCATTTCCCTCGCCGCAGCTTTCGTAAATGTAATGACAAGGATCTCCTGCGGCGAAATATTTGCCTGTTCTGTCATATAAATAATCCTTTTCACAAGGGTAAAGGTCTTTCCAGAACCAGGTCCTGCCAATACCATACATGGGCCTTGCGTATGCGTAACCGCCTGCTGCTGTGCCTCATTTAATTCCATATACTTCCTCCTAAAAACAGCAGGAGTTGATGCTCCTGCTGCTATCTTCATATATTATAATAAAATCACTAACATTCAAGAAGAATTTCTGCCAGCATCTTCTCCAATGTAGCATCTACCCGCTCATGAATCACATAATCTGCATACTTATCTGAAAAATGTTCCTCCGGTTTTACAAGCACGAGCTTATTCCCCTGGTAGTACTTTACAAGCTGAGCACATAGATTTGAATGCAGCTGAGTTCCAAGTACAAGTAAGACATCTGCTTTCTCTACCTCTGCGGCAGCCTTTGTCATAACCCGGTTGTCTACCATCTCACCAAACAAAATGATATCCGGACGGATCACGGTTCCGCATTTCTCACAGCGCGGAACACGTCGGCTGTTCTTAATATAATCCACATCATAACTCTCTCCACAGTGCGGACAACTATTTGTTAAAATATTTCCATGAAGATTGATCACATGCTTACATCCAGCCCGTTCCGGCAAACCAAAAATCCTCTTTGTAATAACTGACCGTAAAATTCCCAGTTCTTCCATCTTGGCAAGGAGCTGAAATCCTATTCCTGGTTCTTTGTCAAGTGCGCTCAAAACTTCCTTGCGATAGACTGATAAAACAGCTCTGTCCGATTATTAAAACAGCTGCAATGCAGCAGTTCTTCCGTACAAAGTCCATACCTTTGCTCAATCTCGTAGGACACCTCGCCATCGCGAAGCGCCGGATAGTCGTTCTCCGCAATCATTCCATATCCGCTTAACGCTACTGTGCATTTACTTTCCTGCAACATTTGACCTAAAATTTTAACCATAAGCTCACCCCTCTTATCTCTGGCTTTTTATCATTTTACCATGATTCCTGTTCTTCATCAATATGCAACCGGCACTTCTATTCCTTTTGTCTCGTTCTGATTCGAAACCATTTTCCCGGCAGTGAAATAATAAACACCATTCCTACCACAATTGCAAAAGAAACTTTCAGCGATTCTACCCCCTTCTGCGCCGCTAATGTCATATCATTCATCACAAAATAGTACGCAGTATAATAGATTCCTGCTCCCGGCACAAGGGGAATAATCCCCGGAATCAAAAACTCTGTTGCCGGACATTTCTTCACTGCTGCAAAAATACGAGCCATAAAGGTAATAAATACTCCACTCAGAAATGAAGCTACTGCCACAGAAGTCGGCTCGTTTGTCAGATAATAACAGGTCCACCCAAGCATGCCATTGATACCGCCAAATACATAACACCGTTTTGGAATATTAAACAAAATACAAAAAGAAAGTGTTGCTAAAAAGGAACACACCATATTAATCAACAACGCAAACATCTTACATTACTCCTATCAGATAATTATAACAAGTCCATGCGAATCCTACTCCGATTGCAATATAGGCAAAAACAAAAATTGCATCTGTAATCCGAACCGTTCCTGAAATAAAATCACTGTCCGCAATATCTCTGATTGCATTTGTAAATGCCACTCCCGGCACAAGAGGCATTACCGAACCAATGATCAATTTATCCGGACGCAGCACCGGAAAGATCCAGGATGCTCCAATAGCCAAAAATGTAATGATGACGCCTCCGATAATATTGGTAACGATTTTCGAAAGACCACGTCTTCCGGCACATACAATCCATATATAGAGAAGAAGTCCTGTAAAAAATGCCCCGACACCTTCCATCGCAGTTGCCCCAAACATATATCCGAGACAACCGCTCGCCATACCAGCTGCAAGCACCTGTGCAAGTCCACTATTCGGCTTAATCTGTTCTATCTCTTTCAATTTTTCAAAAGCCTCATCAATGGTATACAACCCTGCCTCAATCTGCCTGGAAAGATCGTTGATCTCTGCCACTATTTCTAAATGCGCCCCTGACATCGGAACATTTTTTACCTTCGCAAACAATTCTCTCTTTTCTCCTTCCAGAGAAACAATGATTGCGTTGCTTACTGTAAATGTATCTACATTATCATAGCCATAATATTTGCAGATTCTGTGCATCGTTTCTTCTACACGAAAAATCTCCGCTCCACTCCTGAGAAGAATCTGCCCTGCCTCAAGAGCAAGTTTCAACACCCGATAGATTTCTTCGTCCTTATCATCTACTTCCCTAATGATCTTCTCTTCCCCCACAGCTTTTCTCCTTAGTTCTGATTTCTATTCCTTTGATTCTTATTTCCAAACCAACTGCCTGGAAGTGACAGTACACAGACAATTCCAAGCACGATTCCAAAAGCATCCTGAAGTGCGGACAGTCCATATGATGCAGCGGCAATCATATCTCCTGCCACAAGGTTATATGCTGTATGATAAACTCTCGCTCCCGGCACGATTGGGAAAATCCCTGCAATCAAAAAGACTGTGATCGGACATTTCAGTCTCGTTGCCATGATTCTGGAACTCAACACAATCATAACCGTTCCAATAAAACAGCATACAGCAGAAGACAGATGTGGCTGTGCAAGGTAATATCCCATCCATCCAAGCATACCGGCAAGTCCGCAGCCAAAATAATAGCGGCGCTGCACATTAAATAATGTAGAAAACATCATCGTTCCGAAAAAAGAACAAAACATCTGTAACATTACTTCTATCATGACAGAACACCTCCAAATAGGCTTGCATAAGTCGATAGAACAATTCCTACTCCAATGGCAATATAGACAAACACAAGAATCGCATCCAACATTCTGACAATTCCGGAAATAAAATCACTATCTGCCAGATCCCGAATCGCATTTACAAATGCAACTCCGGGAATCAGAGGGAAGATAGAACCGCTGATAATTAAGCTCAATCGCATTCCCTCCTGTACGATACAATCAGTATACAAAATTCCAAGCAATGTTATCAACCCTCCGCCAAGAATATTTGTCAATATTTTCGAAAGGTGAAAGCGTTTCATAATTAGCAGCGCCGCAAATACTGCTGCACCGCTTATCATTGTCATCATGCATTCCCAAAATGTTGCGCCAAGCAGATAAATAAAGCAAGCACTTCCAAGACCAGATCCTATAATCTGTACGATGTAGTTGGTTGCAGGCATATTTTTTATTTCCTGAAGTCGTTCTTTCGCTTTTGCTACATCCACATTCCCTGCAGCAATATCTCTGGACAATTTATTTACTTCCGTAATAATTCCAAGATGAATTCCTGACATTGGAATTGCCCTTACCCTTGCGAATACCTCGTGTTCTTTATTGCTTGCCGTTATAAAAATGCCGTTGCTCAGCACAAAAGCATCTACCGTCTCAATCAGAAATTTCTTACAAATCCGGTCGATAGTTTCCTCTACTCTCGAAATTTCCGCACCATGCTTCAGCAATATCTCACCAGCTTCAAGCGCCAGTTCCAGAACCTGATGCATTTCTTCTTTTTTTTCTTGTTCTATCACTTCAAGACTACTCATACTTATCTCCCTGTCTCACGCTTCTCTCCCTGTCTTACATAACGCAGCGAATTCTGTTTCCACCCATCACGGACAAAGAGTTTAAAAAAACTCTCCGTCAAAAATACTGCAAGCGCAATCACACCTGCAATCTGCAGCGTCTCCGCTAAATAATACTCCGTCATTGCCGCATTCCCGGAAATAACGCTGTAAACGACACGATACATTCCTGCACCAGGTACTGTCGGCAAAATCCCGCCAAGCAAAAAAATAATGACCGGCGTTTTATACTTTCTTGCAAGTATATGTGATACGATTCCTGCCAGAATTGCTGAAACAAATGCTGCCATCGTCTCTCCTAACGTCCATTTGATTCCAAGCAGATATACAAAACCTGACAATGCACCAACCGCTCCCGCCAAAAGTACATACTTGCGCGGAGTATCCAATAGCACTGCAAAACCTACAATTGCGATAAATGTTCCCAATACTTCTATCAACATAGCTTATTCCCCCTTTATGGCAAATAACTGGAAAGTGCCATCGCTGCTCCAACGCCAATTGCAATCGCTGCCGCTTTTAAAAATGCCTCCAGAATCCTCGCACATCCGGAAACATAATCTCCCTGCAGAGTATCCCGCACTGCATTCGTAATTGCCACTCCCGGAACAAGGGGCATGATTGCTCCAATAATTACAGCTTCTAAATTCATCGTCAAAAACACCGTATGTTTCAGCAGAAGAGCTGCTGCCCCCAATGCCAGAGCAGAAATAATATCCTGTATAATCACATTCGTATGAAGGTGATCACAAACTGTATCATTCCTGCCAAGACGCCTCCAACGCAAAGCGATGCCAATACTTCCATCCACCCTCCGCCAAACATAAGTGTAAATCCAGTAACAATCATCATGGTCGAAATACTCTTTGTTCCCTGCCGGTATAGATCACTTCCAATCTTCTGCAATGCATCATAGGCTTCTTGCAGAGTTATCTCACCTCCGCAGTATCTTCTGGAAATATCATTGACTCTCACAATTTTATAAAGATGCATCCCTCTTTTTTTTACCCGGGAGATCATTGTTACCGGCTGACTCATTGCACTGTCATAAAGTGTTGCCATAATGCCTGTAATCGTTGCATGTACTTCAATGTATTCACATCCGGAGGTTTTAAGAATATGGTTCATCGTGTCTTCAGCGCGATATGTTTCTGCACCGCTTTTTAATAATAGCTCTCCCGCACAGATTGCTGTGCGCATTAATAACTGATATTCCATTTTCTCCCCGCCTCCTTTTTTGCTCATTCTACATTTATGCATAATAGCATTAAAAATTGCAAAATTCAAGAGGCGAACCTTCTTGCATTTGAAAAAGAACCTAAAAAGGGACAGAACCTAAGTCCTGTCCCATAAGCACTGTATGAAATTAACCAATATATCCGGCTTTCTTCAATTCTTCTTCTGCTTTTTCAAGGTTTGCATCAGATACACGAATGATCGGTCCTGTACATCCCATACCACTTTCAGCGTAAATGTTCTGTTTCCAGAGCACTTTTACAGCATCCTCAAGATCCATAACTTCGATACCAGCAATTGCTGCTGTTACGATCTCTGCCGGCGGAGCTGTTACTTCTTCTTCAGCTGCTGCAGGTTTTGCTGCTGCTTTACGGGCTTCTAAGATATCTTTTAAGCCAGCTTTCTTAGCTGCTGCAAATTCTTTTGCAGATACTTCGAATACTTTTCCTCTTACAAGCTGTGCTGCATAACGGATTGCATTCGCAATAACCGGTGCACCAGAAGCACGAGAAACGATCATAACTAACTGATCATATCCTTCTCCGATTCCAGGACCATAACCGTATCCTGTTGCTTCAAAGCTTCCGCCTGTATTGAAAGAAGAAAGCATTTTTACTAAGATATTACCTGTTAAAGAATCTGTTACAAGAACATCCGGAGATGCCTGAAGTACGTCATTACCTCTCATAACGCATCCGCCATCAGCACGTCCTGATTCTGCAAATGCGATGTCATATCCTTTTTCCTGTAATTCTTTTAATGCTTTTTCTGTCTGACGAGCGCCGTCTACGTTCAGAATACCGATTGTAGGATTCTTAATACCACAAGCTTTTGCTGTGATTACACCGTAAACTGCATTTTTAATCATACCTTCGATACGATCTGCGCTGGATGTACCTGTTGTATTGGCGATGAACATTTCTTTTCCTTTTGCAGGAGTAACAACACGACCAACAGTAGAAACACCAATCGGGAATGGGAAGTGCATTGTTACTGCACCATCAATCTCCTTGTTGGCAAGCATTTCTTCCATTTTCTTGTGTCCTTCTTCGTCATCCGCAACTTTAATAGTTGTAACACCCTCTGCTTCTAATGTACCGATGTAGTAAACATCGATTCCATCTTTTGCTGCTGCAACTGCAGCTTCCATAGCGTTCTCTTCGCCATGTTCGCTACCCATACCAGTAAGAGCAATTTTAGGACGTTTTCCGTAGCTTCCGCTCTCTAAGCCCTGTGCCATTTCCATAAAGGTAGCAGCGATCATTTTTTCTACACTACTTGGCATTTTCGTTCACTCCTATTCTTCTGCTGTCATCAATGATGCTGCAAAATCTTTCATTGCTTTTGCAATTAAGCCTTTGATTTCTTCTTCAGATACAGCGCTTGCTTCTTCAGCACCTGTATTTGCCTGAATTACGAAAGATACACCATCGAATAAGTTTGTCATACGACCAAGGAATAAACTTCCTTTACCAATGATCATAGCATTTTTGATCTTTCCTTCAAGGATATCTTCACGAGCAAATCCGATGTACGGAACACCTGACGGAATATGTCCCTGAGTTGGAGCCCATCCTACAAGACCATGTTTTTCAACGAAATCATTGATTTCTGTTCTCTGGATGTCACCACGTTTAACAGCTAAAGCTGCGATCATTTTGTAGTTAGCAAGCGGAACATCACCTGCACCAGCTGGTTTTGTAATATCTGGGTTCTGCATCTCTGGAGAGAATTTATCGATATCTGTAACTTTCATTCCAACTCTTTCCAGTGGATCTGTTACAAGACCGCCAATAACAGCCTGTGGAGCAGAACCTGTTCCTACTGTATGACGTCCAATGATATCAAGGTTGATTTCTGGGTTTACACCATCGTTCTCAGAAAGAACAACTGCAAATCCTCCTAAGCAGTCCTCTAAGATCGGAAGACCTTTTTTCACATGGTCTTTACCATTCATACCTAATTTAGCTGTACATCCACCAGCTGTAACAACAACTGTTTTGAATGCTCCTGCTTTTACAAGAGAAGCAGCTTCGATTAATGCATGAGAAGGTCCGGCACAGAATCCTCTTGAGTCAGATCCTGTTGCGTTAGGAAGACCTACGATCTCAGCAGCAGCTTTAGCGAAGTTACCGCCACCACGCTGATTCATATCACCACAAGCCTCTTCAGCACAGTCGATACATATTCAACTTCTTCTGGCTGAATACCTGCGTTACGTACTGCATATGCTAATGCAAGAACACTTGAAGCTTTACTCATCATGTTCTCATGCATAACATGTGCAGAAAGGTTAACATCGATATCATGAGCTCTCTTAACACAACCAACTAATTTGTTGTTGTTGTATAATCCTTCTGCATGTTCTTCGTTAACGAAATGTTCGATTTCAGAAAGTTCAAATCCTTCGTGGATTTTTTCTTTCATAGCTTCTGTAATGATTGGATTTTCACAGAATTTATCTTTAACTTCTGCAACGAAGTTCTTGTCTAACAGTACAACTTCGAACACATCACAGATCTGAACTAATAACAAGAATTCATCCTGTGGCATAATCTCACCGTATTTACCAAAACGGCTTGCATCTTCCTTTTTCTGTTCGAAGAATGGGAATGGAACTTTTGCCATATCATCCGGATGAGCGTTTCCAATGTATGTCTGGTTTGGCCAGTACTGTACACATTCTTCATATGTACGAAGGTGATTTGGAAGTTCTTTTAAATATTCAGATTCCGGATTAACAACTTTCTCTGTTGTCTGAGTTGTTCCGTTATAATATACCATTTCAGGAACATGTGCTAATACGTAGCTTGCTCCTTTGATTACACTATTCATAATTCTTGTGTCCACCTTTCATTAAGTTACTTAAGGAAGTGAGTGTGATTTTCCTTAAGAATAAAGGTGATGGGGTAGCATGCTACCTCATCACCCCACTAATTAATCTTATAAATATTTACAAAATTCTTCACGGATAGAAGACATTTCACTTGCAATATCATCAACGTCTAATACCATTTCCATCATACCAACCTGTTCGTCATAAACAGCTGGATCAAATTCTGCTTTAACTTCTTCTTCACATACGTGGAATACCGTGAGTCCTAACTCGACCCTGTCAATGGACCAGCGAATGTTGGGTCACCTGCTGTTACAGTCTCAGCTGCAAGGCCTGAGCCTTCGCCTTCTGCTGCACCTAATAATACAACGATATTTTCTGCGCCGTATTCGTCAGCGAAATCTTTAACCCTTTTCTGATTCTCTAAATCCATTGCGCCTGCGCTTGTTCAGACGAAGCATTCTGTTGCTGAATAAATCACTTCAGCGCCAGCTGTTTTAGCACATTCTGCGATAGCTGGTCCCGGAACGCCGTCACGGTCGCCAATGATAATGACTTTTTTTCCATCTAAAATTGCCATTTCAAATTCCTCCTCATTTTATTTTGCTTGTTTTTTCCCTAAATTTATTCGTAAAACCTGTCGGTTTGTACGCGCTTGCAATAAATAATATGGTGCTATTGATTAAGCGTAGTATTTCTTAATCATTGCTTCTACGTTCTCTGGAGTAGCGTCTTCTTTCACACATTCGTCAACTTTCTCTCCATCTTTGTAGATAGCAATAACAGGAAGACCTAAGATCTTCTGACCAATAGCAAGACGACGAGCTTTAGTTGTGTTTAATGATGTAAATTTAATTTTATCACCATAAACTTCTTCAAAGCCATGTACGTGTGGCATTAATGCCTGACATGGAACACATCCATCTCCAAAGTAGTCAACTAAAATGTAGCCTTCTGCCTCTAAAACTTCTTCTTTGAAGTTGTCTTTTGTTAATTCCAGCATTTCGTTCAACCTCCTTTTCAGACTTTTTTATCTGTAATCCATGATAACATAGATTATCAACTTAGTCAATTGTTACTCAAGTTCACCAAGATATTTCTCGCACTGTGTTGCTGCGATAGCACCATCAGCTGCTGCTGTAACAACCTGGCGAAGTGATTTCACGCGAACGTCACCTGCTGAGTATACACCTGGGATATTTGTTTTCATGTTTTCATCTGTAATGATGTATCCTCGCTCATCCATCTCAAGTGCAGTATCTTTAAATACGTCTGTGTTAGGAATTGTACCGATAAATCCGAATACTCCGAATAATCCATCTTCTTCATCAGCTTCAACTGTTGTTGTTTCACCAGTTTTAACATTCTTAACGATCATTCTGTTAAGAAGACCATCTTCTCCGTCAGCACTGCCAACTTCTTCAACAACAGAATCCCACATAAAGTGAAGTTTTCCATTGCCATTGTCATTCATCTTGAATGCCTTCTCCTGAATGGATTTTGCAGCACGTAATTCGTCACGTCTGTGAATGATTGTAACTTTACGAGCGAATTTTGTAAGGTACATAGCTTCCTCTACTGCTGAGTCTCCGCCACCTACTACGAAAACTTCAAAGTCTTCGAAGAAGTTAGCATCACATGTAGCACAGTAAGAAACACCTCTACCGATGAATTCTTTCTCGTTTTTACATCCAATCGGTCTTGAGTGAGCACCTGTAGCAAGAATAATTGTCTTACCGCAGATTTCTTCACCTTTGCTTGTGATAACTTTTTTTACATCGCCTTCAAGAACAACTTTTTCAACTGTAGCAGCAACTCTGTCACAACCGAATTTAGCAGCCTGTTCTGTCATTCTGGCGATGAGTGAAGGTCCGCTTTCACCTTCTACTGTCTGTCCAGGATAGTTCTCGATCTCATCTGTAATAGCGATCTGTCCACCGTCTTTACCTTTTTCTACGATTACTGTAGAAAGGCGTGATCTTCCTGCATACAGTCCTGCTGCTAAACCAGCAGGACCTGCACCCAGGACAACAACGTCATAAAGTTTGCTCATAACGTTTTCTCCTTCTTTCTTAATGCATTAGCATTTATTATTTATCAAAGATCGTCTGATCTTCAACTTCTGTGCACAGTGCGTTAAGAGCTTTTTCTACGATTCCTTCACGCAGTTTGTATTCTTCATCTTTATCCAGAGCCGGATTTCCAAGTGGATGAGGAATAGCAATAGCAGGAACGATTCTGTTAGCTCCAACTGTCATTGAAATAGGTGTTACTGTACAAATATGAACAACCGGGATTCCAGCTGCTTCGATACCTTTTACCATCGTTGCACCGCAACGTGTACAAGTACCTCAAGTAGAAGTTAAGATAACTGCATCTACTCCGTCAGCGATCAGTTTCTGTGAAAATTCTTCAGCAAATGCTAAAGAAGATTTTACAGCTGTACCGTTACCAACTGTTGTGTAGAATTTGTTATGTAACTTACCGATTTTGCCTTCTTTCTCGAACTGACGAAGAACGTCAACCGGAAGAACGCGGTCTGCATCTTCATTAGCGTATACTGGATCGTATCCACCATGAGCTGTCTCGTATTCAGCTTCTGTTAAGTCCATAACACCTGTAATATCATATTCACCGTAGTGAGATGCATTAGATGCTTCAATATGGTCTGGATTTCCTTTCGGAACGATACCACCAGATGTAACTAAAGCGATTGTAGCTTTAGAAAGATCTTTAATAGCTGGGTTTGGAGCAACACGGTCAAAACTTGGCATTGGATACTCTGTTTCGAATGGTTTACCAGCTAATTTCTTCATAAGCATATCAACAGCACGTTTAGAACCTGTTTCTTTTTCAAAGAAGTTCACACGAACACCGTTTGGCATATAGTTGTCCTGGCAAGAAGCACCGATTGGCTCTTTCTTAGCAAGTTTTAATGCTAATGGAACAAGTTTCTTCATAGCATCTCTCATACCAGCTGCACTGTTCTTTGTAGGTACTGTGTAAACTTTCTGTTTGAACATATCAGCACCTGGGTTCTCTACGTACATACCTGTAACTGCCGGAATTCCTAATTCTTCCTGAACAGCGTCACAGATTGTTCCACAAGCTACACCGTAACGTCCAGCGTTGAAAGCCGGTCCAGCGATAAATACATCTGGATTCTGTTCTTTTACAGCTGCAAGGATTTCAGCTTTAGCTGATTCAAGATTTTCGTTGAAGTAAGAGTCACCGCAGATGATAGTAGCAACGATTTCTACTTCACCTTCCAGACCCTGTTTTAAAGCTAAACCAGGTCCTACTACTTCGCCAACGCGAACTTCAACCGGGTAATCAGCTTTTTCTTCTCCACCAATATTAGCGAAGAACTGGTTAATATAATGTACTGCTTTTAACATTCTAATTCTCCTCCTTCACTATCTGGCTGTTAAGTAGCTAAATCCAGTTTCGTTTGTAGCGCCTGTGATTGCCTGAATCTCTACTTCAATGCTTCCATCTTCGCGTAAACTGTGTTCATTACCACCAGCGATAGTGTTAACGTAATCTAATGTTCCGATTACTTTATCAAGTTTAGGAAGAACGATAACCTGGTTTGCATTTCCGCCTGTTACTACAGCATCTGCAGCAGCATCAGCATCTGCAAGTGACTGAGATTTTCCGTCACGTCCAGCATACTCATCTGTGATGATAACTGTCTTAACGCCTTCAGCTTCGATCTTCTTTGTGTTCATGATAAGGTCAGTATCCGGGTTACCGAAACCTTCCTGAGATACGATTACACCGTCTAAATCTAAGAAACGGCAAAGTTTTGCTGTCCAGTCAGATGAACGCTGTTTGTCAGCAAGGTAAACGTTCTCATTTGTAAGGATATGGCAAACAAAGTTGATTTCTTTACCATGTTTTTCAAATAATTCCTGAACAACCTGGTTGTTTTCATGTACATATGTAGGGTTTTTATCACAAGCAGATACACAGTTACCTGAAACGATTGCACCGTCCATGCTCTCTGTTGTTGTCATGATTGTAGATAATGTTTTCTTAGCGTCAACACCATATACATATGTGTCATGAAGAAGTCCCTGGCTCTGTAACATCTGTACATAAGCAACTCTCGGAAGATTCGGGAATTTTTCTTTACCTTCCATTACTCCGTAAGATTCATATACTTTTGTCTCGTCTGGAGTAAGTTCGCGAGCTAATTCACCTAAGTAGCATGCTACTCTGAATCCTGCAAATCTTACAGCTGCTTCATAATCATGCTGTTTGATATCATCAACTGGTTCACAAACAACTACTAAGTTGTTTAATTTAGAGAATGGTGTGTACTGTGCACCTGGGCCTGTCATATCGATGATACCTTCCTGGAAACCAACGATTTTACCAGCTGTAACAACTGCCATGCCTTTTAATGCATATGTTTTTCCTTCTCCAACTGTGTCAACTTTAGCGATAACTCCCGGGAAAATTCCTCCACGGCCTTCCACTTTAACACGTGGTTCGATTACGTCTTTAACCGGAGTGATACGTACGCTCTCTCCTGGTCTTGCAATATCAAGTTTTACGCTTTTGATTTTTTCGTCCTCAAGGACAACTGCCTTTACAGCTTCTTCGTCAACATAAAGAACACCATCAACGATTTTGGACTCTGATCCAAACTGAATGTCTTTAATGAAGATGTGACCTACTTCTAGTCTTCTCACTGTAATTCCCTCCTTATAAAAATATGTGTGTATGTTGCTAAGGCACTTGCGTACCCATACAGCCTTTTACCATGCAGTCGCTGACGGAAGCGCACTGGAAATCAGTGTCAGATCCACTACCTGAAAATCTTCATAAACTTCCGGAGCATACTTGTCAGACTTGAACTGAAACTTCTTGCAGGACTGAATTGCAGATTCGATAATTCTCATCTGGCTTACATCAAGCCTCTGACATCCTCAGAAATCATGATTGATTTATACGGAGTCTCATTCGGCTTAACGCTTCCCGACAACGGATGTGTCAGTAACTCATGTCCTTTATAGATTCTGTCTCTCACTGTTTTGAGAATATCCTCATATGAGATTTCAAAATATTCAACATTATATAATCCACCTAATTCTTCTTTGACAAGCGGATTATTTGTAATGATAATAAACTTGTTTTTCATGTTTCAACCACCTGTTGTAAAAAAAGGAACCACTTATAGCCCGTGAGCCTCCAAGCAGTCCCCTTTCTGTCTTTGTCTCGAAATTCAAAACTTCATTCAGAACGTAGTCCTTTTCCTGTTCCTTTTGCCTGAAAGTTTCACCAACTTATATATGGTTTGCATCTTCGGCGGCCTTGCGACTCTCTCACTGGAAAATTCATCCTACTATTTAGTTTTTCTATAAGAACTTTTTCTTTAATCATTCTCTCTATGACTTGAGTTGATTATAACACAGCTTTCGTAATAATGCTAGTTCTTTTTTTGTTTTTTTCGAGTTTTTTCGTTATTTATTTTTCTTTTTCCCTAATGTATGTGTCTTAAAATAGTCATTATGTACATTTTGAATCACTTTGCTTAAAGCAAGCAGACCGATAATGTTCGGTACTACCATCATACTGTTGAAGCAGTCTGCCATATTCCACACCAGGTTAACCTCACCGAGTGAACCTGCTATAACACAAAGACATACGAGCGGAATATAGAATTTAATCGCTTTTTCTCCAAACAGATAACGAATATTTGCTTCACCGAAGAAATACCATCCGACAATTGTAGAAAATGCAAAGAAGAACATACAAATTGCAATAAAGATATCTCCCGCTTTTCCAAAGAAAGATGAGAATGCATACTGTGAAAGTTCTGCACCTGTCAAGCCTGTTGCGCGGCTTCCTGTTGTCAGGATAACAAATGCTGTTAAGTTTAATACGATAAATGTATCAATAAATACACCACTCATGGCAACGAATCCCTGTTCTACCGGATGATTTACTTTCGCTACTGCGTGTGCATGCGGTGTGGAACCCATACCAGCTTCATTGGAGAACAATCCACGTCCTACACCTTTCTGAACTGCAAGCTTTATTGTAGCACCCATTGCACCTCCGGCTACTGCCGCCGGGTTAAATGCTCCCACAAAGATATCGCGGATCACTCCAGGAAGCGCTCCAATATTTGCGAAAATAACAATCAGCGCACCTACAATATAAAGAGCTGCCATAATCGGAACGATTGTTTCAGTAACTTTTGCAATTCGTTTCATACCGCCGCTAAACACAAATACTGCAATCACCGCTACAACAACACCTGTTGCGATCTGCGGAATTCCGAATGCTGTATGGAATGAAGCTGCGATAGAATTGGACTGTACTGCATTTCCCATAAATCCAAGTGCAAATACAATCAGTACTGCAAAAATCGCTGCAAGAACTTTACCAAAGCCATTCGGGAAAGCTGCACGGATATAATATACCGGACCTCCGGTCACTGTACCGTCTTTGCCCACCTGTTTATACTTCTGAGCCATCAAAGCCTCACAGTAAATTGTAGCCATACCTAAAAATGCTGCAATCCACATCCAGAAAATTGCTCCCGGTCCTCCAACTGCAATCGCTGTTGCTGCACCGGCAATATTACCGGTACCTACCTGTGCGGCAATTGCTGTTGCCAATGCCTGGAAAGAGGACATACCATCCTTACCAGCTTCGCCTTTCTTGCTAAAAAGCCCGCCAAATGTTCTTCGCATCCCTTCTCCAAATCCTCTGACCTGAATAAACTTCAGTCGGAAAGAGAACCAGATACCTGCTCCAAACAGTGCGATAATCAGGATATACCCTGTTAACGCGTCATTAATTGATACTACAAACTCATTTAGTTGCTGCATAAAACACCCTCCTTTGTCCTATTGATAAACTAAACAAATTATTGTACTCACTTATAATAGCACTTTTTAAGCATATTATTCAATAAAAATGGTTTTTTATTTGCTTTTTTGTGCATTTTTTCCCATTTTATTCATTCTTAAAAAAGACTGATATTATTTAGACAAACTTTTT
>NZ_QRVX01000049.1:0-15738 GCF_003458885.1 Coprococcus sp. AF21-14LB
AAAAAATAAGAATCTCCTGTAGAAAATCAGGTATAAAAACACTGATTTCTACAGGAGATTCTTATTTTAAGATTTAGAAGCTAAAAATCGGTATTAACCGACAGCCCCTGTAACTTCTTATCTTTTATTCTTCTCTGTCTCTTTTCTTCCAAAGCCAACGCAAAACTAATCCTAATACAACTCCAAGCCCGGCAAGTATCAGATACCAGACTGCATGAATCAGTGCAGATTCATTATAATAAAGAAACACTGTCGGCAAAAAAATCCCTGCTGTGGCAAATGGATACAAATATTTCAATTTTCCTGCAAACATTCCCATCGCAACCCCAAGCAGCAATGTCCCTGCCATAATGAGAAACACCATTCCCAATGCATCTGTTGGCCCTGCCGTTAAGGGAAATAAATAAAATAAACATATTTGCAGCCCAAAAATCAACAGCTCTTTCCAGTTTTTTCTCATCCCATTTTCCCTCCAATCATTTTTTCATGTCTCTTTTGTTTCAATATATCACTTTGCGGTAATATTCTTCAACTATTTTCTATGTTTCATATAATCTAAAATAATATCTATAACTGCTTCTTTTCCGATACTTGCATCTATACATAGATTGTAGTTGCCAAAATTCTTCCATTCATAACCGGAAACATTTTGATAATAAGCCGCACGCGCTTTATCTGAGCGGCGCATATGCTGATATGCCTTTTCCTTTGTATCACCATACATATCCTGAATATTTTGCATTCGATATTCTTCCGGTGCATAAAGAAAAACTTTTAAGACATTTTCATAATTCCATAGTACATGATTTGCTGCTCTTCCCACAATCACACAAGAACCTTCATCAGCTATTTTGCGTAAGATTTTTTCTTGGGCAATGATACTTTGCTGCCCTACATTCGTACTAAGATATAGATTATAAAGCAATTTATCTTCCTGCTCATAATCGCTTAATAAGAATTCTTCCGCTAATCCGCTATCTTTTGCTGCGATAGCGGTTAATTCCTTACAATAAAACGGAATCTCAAGTTTCTCCGCTAAAAGTTCCCCAATCTGTTTTCCACAAGTTCCGTGTTGTCTGGCAATCGTAATGATTGTTCCCGGATGTGTTGAAACGATAGCTGCCGATTCCCTTCTACTTTCCGGTGTTTCTTTTAAACTTCTTAAAAATTTAATTGTTAAGATGGTAATAACCGTACCTGCGACCAAATCTGAAAGCGGTGAAGCAAAAAGTATACCGTAAATGCCATTGCCCGGCGTTCTCTCCTCAAAGAACATACAAAGACCGATTGTAAAAATGACAAAACATATCATATCACGAAGAACAGAAGCAACCATCGCTTGTACCGGTTTTCCAATTGCCTGGAAAAAGATTGAAGAAATCTTTATAAAAGCTGTAACAAAGCTGAAACTCAAAAAGATTTTGAAACTAATGACAGCAAATTCCATATAGAGTTCATTTTGTTTTCCGAATATTCCAATAATAATTTGCGGACACGCAATAAATATGATCGTAGCCAAAATTCCAACTGTCAAAGAAGACAACAGAATATACTTATAACATTCTTTTACACGATCCATTTTCTTGGCGCCATAATTATATCCTAAAATCGGTTGTCCTCCTAAGGCAATTCCACAAGCGATATTCCCTACGATTGTATAGATTTTTGTCTGGATGCTAAATACAGAAATCGGAATATCACTTCCAAATTTAGACAGTGCTCCATATTTGAATAACATCATATTGCAAAGCAATGTCATAACAACCATTGAAATTTGTACTATGAACGTAGATCCACCTAAAATAATTAAGTTTTTGAGTACCGGATAATCGATACGGAAACTGCTTTTCTTCAATTTGAAACTTTTCGGTCTGCGGAAATAGGCAACACAGATCACAAAAGAGACAACTTGTCCTATTACCGTTGCAATCGCAGCACCCTGAATTCCCCAATCTAACGCAAAGATAAAAACAGGATCTAAAATAATATTAATAACCGCGCCTAGAAGCAATGCCACCATAGCATATGTCGGACTTCCATCCGCTCGTATCATACTGTTCATGACATTAAACATTAAATAAGCCGGAAAAAAGCAGACAACAATTCTAAAATAATCACAAGCAAGCTGTAATGTAGCATCTGATGCGCCAAATAAAGCCATAAGCGGCTCACAAAAAATCAAACATACCGCACATAGCACTATACTGATTATCGCCGTTGACACAATACCGGTACCAACACATTTATGTGCGCTTTCGCTATCTTTTCGCCCGGCACAAATACTTAAAAAAGCTGCCGCACCATCACCTATGCACCATGCAAATGCATTCGCAATACAAATAATAGGAAAAGAAACACCTGTTGCTGCATTTCCTAAATATCCAAGACTACTGTTCCCAATAAATATCTGGTCTACGATATTGTAGAGTGCACCGATTAAAAGTCCCATCACACAAGGGACCGAAAACTTTAACAATAGTTTTTTTATTGGCTGTTCCCCAAGCTGTTTTGTTTCTTCCATAAAAACCTCCTTCAGAATAATAAAAAACCGCAAATAATTTACTAAGACCTGTTCTCAAGTCTTATAGTAAACTATTTACGGTAGTTTGTAGAAACGTCCACCCAATTGTGAACTTATATAAGAGACGAAATCCGTAACATAATACCACATATCATTTAAAATATCAATAAAATAATATAGTTTCTTAGCAAACGGTAATGAATTATATGGCCTCCGGTAACCGGATACAAATCCTTAACTTTCCATTCTCGTATTGAGCAGATATTGTGCCGTTCATCTGTTCAATTAAGATTCTTGAAATAGATAATCCAAGTCCTGTTGATTTTCTTGCATTTTCAACTGTATAAAAACGGTCAAACAGTCTTTCGACATCTATCTCATTTAAATTAGACGCAGTATTGGAAAAACTAATTTCCCCCGCATCGGTCAAAGAGATATTCAAATCTCCATCGCTATACTTAATTGCATTATTAAGAAGGTTTGAGAAGATACGGGATAACGCAGCTCGATTCACCTTACGGATTACCTTATGCTCTGTTATAGAAATACTCGGCGTTATCTTTCGCTCCTGCAAAGCTGCATAAAAACCTAATATACTTTCTTCCAATACACCATTTACAGCAACAAACTCCACACGGTTATCGGATTGTGGAGATGTAATAACCGAATAGCTGAAAAGTTCTTCTGTCAACTGCTTTAATACTTCGGTACGGTTTCTAATGATCTCTATATACCGCTCTGCTGTTTCGCTTTTTTCTACCTGATCAAGCAAGTCCAGATAACTGCTGATTGCCGTAAGCGGCGTGCGCAAATCGTGAGAAATATTAGTAACCGCACTTTTCAATTCCAAATCCCCCCGCTGAAAACGGTGGCGTTCCTTGCGCAGTTTACGCAGCTCACTGTTTAATCGTTGCGCAAGTCTGCACATAGTTTTATCTTGATAGGAAATATCGATCAGCGTATTCGTTTCAGTCATTAGTCGCTCAGCAAATTGCACTTCTATTTCTCGTGCAGTCTTTTGTATGAGAAACAATTTAATGGCCAAAGCAAAAATAATAATTAGCAAAATGACGATAACGACTAGCAACCAAACTTCCATAATATGCTCCTTATCTTAGTTCTTTCTTTTGGAAGAAAAACACTCCTGCCCCTGTTGTTAAAATGCTGATTCCCAATGAATAGACCGGTAATACTGATAAATTTTCAGCCTCTAACGAAGTACACTGTACTACTTGACCGCCGGGAAGAAGATCATAAAAGAATTGAACCGTTTTACGCTCTCCTTCATCAAGGAATTTAGCATTAGGAAGTTCCTGGTATTCCAGTCCATTCTCCGTCATGGCCATAGCCATATTTGTTTCCGGTTCACTCAACATTTTATTTAATTGTGCCCCAATTATTAAAAACAGAAACGCTAATAAAATACAGATAATCGCTGTAACTGCTTTGTTATGATTTAGCATCGAAATTAAAGTGAAAATCGATGTAAATACAATTGCAAGCATAAATACGGTTATTACAAATAGCAAAACCATTTTCGTATTCATTTCAAAAAAGCCAAGCAGCGGTATTCCGATAGAAAGATGCGGAATGAAAAACATCGCACACATAACTATACTTACTGCCGAACAAGTAATAAGATTTGCCAAATAAATTGAAACTCTTTTCTGACCAACGATTACTTTATTTCGGATTGTTCCGTCACTATATTCTGTGCCAATAAACAAACTGCAGAACACAGCCATTACAATACTGATAAAAAGAGCGCAGACAAAAAAGCCGTTATCAATATGATTAATTATCTGTGTCTGGCGCATATCTATATATTTCATTATCGGGAAACTTATCCCTGCCGCCAACATAAAAATCATACCTATCCAAAAAAATCTATCTTTTTTCAAGCGGATAGCGTTTGCCGATAATAATTTACTCATTCTCTTTCCCTCCCACTAAACCAACATAATAACTTTCCAAACTTTCATCTCGTTCCTGCATAGAAATCACTTCGCAGTTTTCTTTTGACAAAGCCATAGTCAGTTTGGAAACATTGATTTTTGCAAATACATCAGCTGCATGATCGGAGATCATATTATAATCAATCTTCATTTCGTCCAAAACACGGACAAGCGCTTTTACATTGGTTACCTCAAGGCGGACACACTTACGACAGGACGCTTCTAATTCTTCCGCACTGATTTCCTTAACCATTCTTCCATTGTCAAGAAATCCATAATGTGTCGCAAGGCGAGACAGCTCATCAAGAATATGACTTGAAATCAATACCGTAATTTGATGTTCACGGTTCAGTTTTAAAATTAACTCGCGCATCTCTATGATTCCTTGTGGATCAAGACCATTCACTGGCTCATCTAACACCAGGAAATCAGGATCGCCTGCCAGAGCAATCGCAATCCCCAATCTCTGCCGCATACCAAGTGAAAAATTTTTAGCCTTTTTATTTCCTGTATTTTCAAGACCTACTAATTTCAACAGTTTCGGAATGCTGTCATAAGAAGGAATTCCAAGAATCCGATACTGTTCCTTCAGATTCTCTGCTGCTGTTAAATCTAAATAAATAGAGGGTGTTTCAACCACAGCCCCCATTCTTCTGCGAGATTTTAAAATTTCCTTTTCTGAGTTTTTTATACCATATAAAGAATACTCTCCGGATGTAGGATTTTGCAGCCCACAGATCAAACGAATGAAAGTTGTCTTTCCGGCACCGTTTTTCCCCACCAAACCATAGATTGCTCCTTTCGGAACATTCATCGTAAGTCCATTCAATGCTTTAAAATGCTTGTAGCTTTTACATAAAGCATTGGTTTTAAGAACATACTCCATATAAGTTTTACCTCCTTGTATTTGATGATGCCATTTTATCGCAAAATGGTTCAGAAAACGGTTAAGAAAACAGTTCAGAAATAGTAAAGATTTATTCTGTTTTCATTTTAAATCCAATCCCCCAAACTGCTTCCACATACTCTTTTCCACTTACCTCACGAAGCTTTTTGCGGAGATTACTTATATGTGTTTTTAGTGAGCTTTCCGTACAATCCGGTGTATCTTCGCTGATACGATCAAGAAGCTGTGATTTGGAAATGACTTGTGTCGGATTTTGCATTAGAAGTTTCAAAATAGCATACTCTGTTCTTGTCAATTTTATTTCCGCATTTTTTATCTTTACTATGTGCGTATCAATATCGAGTTCGATTTCTTCAAAAGTCAAAATCCCCGCCTTTCCAAGTGTTTCAAACGTACGAAGATGTACGGCAATACGAGCCAGTAATTCTTTTGTATGAAAAGGCTTTGTGACATAATCAACCGCTCCTCCGAGCAAAAGATCAACCTTATGTTCCACATCAACCTTTGCGCTTATAACAATTACAGGAATCCCTTTCATATGTGTTAAAACTTCCTCACCGCTTAACCCCGGCAGCATTAAATCAAGAAGTACAAGATCCGGCTTTGTTTGTGAAAACAAAAGTACCGCCTCCGTCCCGGAATACGCACGAATAACACCATACCCTTCGTTGGTAAGTGTTTCCTCAAGTACATTTCCGATATGTAAATCATCATCAATAATCAATATAATTGCCATATCTCTGTCACTCTCTTCTACAATAACTCATCAGTTTCTCTATAATCCCTACAGCAACGTCTGATCCCTGGACATTATCATTCCTTTATCATAACATAATTTGTAAGAAAAATTCCCTGTCTCTCTACCTGTTGTTCCTTTGCAACTTGATAGCCTCTCTTTTCAAAAAAAGGTTTTGCTGTAATAGATGCATGTGTTGTTATACTTCCCTCAACTGCCTGTTCCAATTGGTCGCAGATAGCTGCTGCAATTCCTTTCCCTTGATAGTCTGCATGAACGTAAAGCCGATCAAGGTAGCCCGTTTCATCTATATCGCCAAATCCTACAATGATATCGTCTTCAATAGCAACAATACTATAATGCTCCTGCAGTGATAAGTTCCATTTTTCTAAATCCATCTGTTTTGTTGCCCAGACATTTAACTGTTCTTCTGTATAATCCTTTGCATTAACTGTATGTACTGTATGATAAAACAGCTCTGTCAATGTTTTACAATCTGATGGTTGATATTTTCTAATTTCCATTCTTACATTTGTTACCTCCATATAACACTTAACACTGTAAACTGCAATTTGAATGGTTCCTTCTTAAATATTTTTTCTGAATAGCCCATGCCTATTGCAATAAACATAAAGAATCCCATGTCCTTTCTTTCTAAATCGGACAGAAACATCTTGTTCAGGATATAATTTAATTATTTCCACAGAACCAGATGTAATATATGCAATAAAAGACACATAATGTTCTTTATTCATGGGATGTTGCATTGTAATTGAGTATTCATCATCAATAGTTTCTACAAAAACTGAATGTTCCTTATCTATTAACTCATACTCCTGTTTAGGCAGTGTAATTCCGCAACAAGAGAATTGCCCCGCTCCTACAGCTGTGATAACATTTCCACAAATAGGACAAACATAAAATTGTATTTTTTTCATGTTTCCAGATACATTCTCATTTGTTTTCAAATCGCCAGTAAAAAGTTCTGACAAAGACACTCTAAGAGCCTTTGCTAATTCTTCGATAATCCCAATGTCTGGAAGCCCTTTGTTTGTTTCCCATTTAGAAATTGTTTTATCACTTACACTAATAATTTTCGCAAGTTCTTTTTGTGTAAGATTATTTTTTTCTCGCAATACTCTAATTGTGTTTCCTGTTATGTAGCTCATAGTTATTCTCTCCTTTTCTGTTATGAGTTTATCTTACGAGAAAAATCACTTTTAGCCAACCTACGTGAAGTAGAATACCTCTCTCAACCAATTCCAGAAATTCATATGTTTCTATCTCTCAATTAACACCGTAAACTACAGATTAGCGCATTCTATATGTGAGTACAATGCCAATTACAGAGCCAATAAAAACGAAAGGTGCTAATCTTACAAACAAAAACTCAACACCATGCAATAGCGTACCTGCAATTGCTAATTCTGGATTATTAAAATTCCAAGTCAAATATTCACTATTCATAACTGCGAAAGCAATAAATACTACTGTAATAATTGCACACACTAATATAAGCAGGTAGCGAATTGTCCGAATTCTCATCTCACTTCTTTTAGCAAGTTGAAGATTGATAACCTCAAGTTTTTCAGAAATATTCTTTAAATTTCCTTCGTTTAAACATTCTTCCTGTACAGTTTCTCCGAGCAACATACTTACAGAAGCATCCAATTCTTCTGCTAATGAGACAAGCATACTTGAGTCAGGAACCGATAATCCTTTTTCCCATTTCGATACGGTTTGTCTTACCACATTTAGCTTTATAGCCAACTCTTCTTGTGAAAGTCCTTTTGATTTTCGTAGATTTTTAATGTTTTCGCTTAACATAACCTGCGCCTCCTTTGTTTTGATACGACTATTAAATATCAAAACAGCTGTTGCCACAAGCAACGCAAATTAACATCTGTCATTACTTCACTAAATATATAACTAATTTCTGATTTCGCTGTTTTAACAAGTAATCTATCTTCATAGATACAGTCTGCAAATCTTCTTCTTTCCAATCCCTCGCAAAGATTGGAATATTATTCTATACGAACGTTCACTAAACTCATTGTAAGCCCTTCGCCTGTTTCAACATTATACCATTTTCCTTTTTCAAGTTTAATGGTTTCGCTTGCTCCAGAAGTAATATACGGAATAGCATAATTTACCCCGGTTTCTACATCAATAAAAATCACTTCTGTATCTCTCGGACTATTTACTTTTACAATTCCTGTAATTGATTGTATTTGTTCATTACCAGAGAGCGTAAATGTATGTGCTTTTACATATTCTCTATAACTAATTCCTGCAACAAAAATCGCAAAAACAACCAGAATTCCAATAATAATCTTTGTTCTCTTTCTCATAACGCCCTCTTTTCCCCAATGAATCTAAAATTACCACTGTCCATCTTCAAATATGTTTTCTACAATAGCCGTCATACCCGCTGCCGCAAATTCTTCTGCAAACATTACATAGCCCTTTCTCTTCCAAATTCAAGTTGAAAAAGTTTACTTGTTTTTTAATACATATTCATTTATTAATGACTTAACTTTATTAAACTTTATTTCATCAAAAATATAATCATGTCTTTCTTTTACAAAATTTCTGCTTCCTCGTTTTTCATAACTATAACGAGGGATCAACTGAATATGATAGTGATTATTAAGACCATCGCACATGGTACACATATAAACTCTTTCACATTGATAAACTTCTTTAAGAATTATCATAAACTGTTTTGAAAACCTGATTATCTTTTCATTTATATAATCTGGTGCTTCACTCATATCGTGATAATGATCAATAGTTGAAATGCACATATGCCCATCTGCTCTTGGATTTCCCACAAAAAAACATTCTATTTCATGATCTTCATAAATTAATTTGTCAGAATTATCTCCAAAAACTGCTCCGTTATGTTTTCTATTAAAACAAGTAGGACATATTCCTAAATCAGTTAATTCGCCAGCCGATAGCTTCATTAATTCTTTTTCGTCCATATAGATTACCTCACTGAAAACTTCTTAATTTATATCCAATATTATACACATTCTTTCATAATACTTCATCGTTTTCTTTTTGAAGTTCACATCCATATACAAAGATATCTCCTATGAGCAGGATAACTGCGCCGGCAAACAATAGCGTCAAATTAATTGGATTATTAATCCAAAACTTATGATAACAAATCAGAGAAATACCGCTCTGAAATAGTAATTTCTGAAGCAAGCCAAAATATACAATTATCCAACCAACTTCTTTTATCTTTTGACATATTTCATCACTGAAAGGTGACGATGTCATTTTCTGTAAGATCTGTGCGACTTTCCACAAAACTAAGAATGAGGGAATCTTCTCAAAGAATAATGTGATTGCTGCAATACTGGCTCCAAATACTTTGGCACTTACTTCCAGATTGTCATTTATCGGTAAAGATTGTGAAGACAACTGAAAATAACCTATAAATGCCTGAATTTTTACTGCACCTTCCGTCTGCGTAACAAAAATCTGTTCCGGAGAAGTCCACAAAAAAGTGCAAAAATTTATTAGTAAGACAACACTTTGAAAAGTCAATATTACAGCGAAAACTGCCAAAAAATACTTACAAATCTTCATGTTACGCACCATCACATTGTTACCTCTTTTTATCTTATTTACAGACATTTTTCTTCCCCCTTTTTCATCTTTCTATAGTATTTGCATATTTTTTGATATCGGAAAAATAATTTTAAAGGAGAATAATTTCGCAGAATTTTTATTTTTCTTCATATATGCATTTCTCCCTGTACGGTTCAAGCATCTTCCAAATCTGAACCATGTCTTCTTTCTGATATTGTTCTGTCCAGCGAAGCAAACCCAAAAGTGATTTCAGTGTTTCTTTTTTTCCTCTCTCCAATCCAAGTTTTCTTTTGCAAAAACGCTTAATAATCCGAAATTTTGTAACATAAAGCGGCACATTCAAAACATAAATTACATCTGCCGCCGCAAATGCCTCACCAACCCATTTATAATAGACACCTTCAATAATCCATTCTGGTTCCTTTAAAATTTCTTTGAGCAGTTCTCCCCGCTCTTCTTTAGATCGCTTCACTCCATAAGTGTCCGCATCATTATCCCATTGCAGATCATCTAAATCATAATGTCTGATTCCATATTTTTTTGACAGATTCTCTGCGAGATAAGTCTTTCCGCTTCCACTCCCACCAATAATATGTATTTTCATATATCTGTTACCTCTTGCTTCCCTTTTCATAAACTCTATTATCACTTATGAAATTCAACCGAGAAATAATATATATAATCATTTTCAAAAAAACATAAATCACCTGATGAAATATCTTGGATAGGAATTGCATTCATTCCATCTTTACCATAGAAAAGTGCAATCAATGGTTGTTCCTTTCCGTACTGTATATCTTGTTTTTCTTCCCTCTGAACTGCTGAGTATTCAATCAAGCTCCTTGCTTCTACATCCTGAAGAACAGGAAGTTCCGTTATGAATTTTGCTTTTTCATCCTTCTCAATAAAACGAACCACTGCCTTTGCAAAATAAGGCGCAACTACAATTATACCCTCTTTTGGAGAACCAAATTTTTCATAATCTATCGTTCCTATTTTGCTTTTTGAAATCTTTTTTCCCACCTGATATTCCGTGATATAAAATGTAAGCGATTTAAATTTATCTGTCATTTTGTACCGAAATGAAAAGGCTTCATCTGCTCCATATATTCTTTCTGCTGTTTGCATTTCTATATTTTTTCTCGATATCGACACTGCTTCAATATAATTTTGCGGCAATCGCACCTTCCAGTAAAAAACCACTCCCAAAGTTCCACTTAGTAAAATTATAAGAAATACTAAAAACCAAATGATATTTTGTAAACTTTTTTGTTTTTTCTTACTATCCTTTGCGATTTGAAGCAAATTAATTTCTGCTTTTTCCTCAATTTGTTCTTTTCTTAAATCTTCACCGGCTAAAAACTCATTAATGCTAATCCCCAAAATATTACATAATTCTATATAAGTAGAAACATCCGGAAGACAAATTCCGCTTTCCCTTAGTTAAAGATATGAACCCTCTTTATCAGTCTACTTTTCCAATAAATCGGTAGTATATCTCTATTTCCTGTATTCTTTCATTGTCCTCATTCGTTGTTGCTTCGTGAATGAGGATTTTTTCTATCATTGCATTTAATAATGGTGCTGTCAGTTCCTTTGGTACGGAATACTCCTTGATTAACTCAATCCACTTTTCAGCACCTATCATATCCTGTTCCATTTTACTTAATTCTTCTCTTAGGTTGGTTATCTGCTGTTCCAGTTCTATCTGCTCTTTTTGATATTTCCCCGACAGCATGATGAAGTTTCGTTCCGTTATCTTCTCACAGGCTCTATCTTCATACATTTTCGCAAACAAGCGGTCAATCTCATTTTGGCGGTTCTCGGCTTTCTTCAAGGCACTTGCCTTTTTCTTCTTTTCCCGTATTCTCTCTGCATTGCCAGCCTTTTGTATCTTATTCAACACTTTTTCTTCGTCCTGCTGTACTGCCTTAGCCCAATACTGCAATCGCTCCAATACGGCTTGATACAGCACATCATAGCGGATGTAGTGCATAGAACAATAACCTTTACCAAACTGTCCGTAGAAACTGCAAGCATAATAACTGTAAGGCGTTTTATTTGCCGTATTCGTTCCAAACCGCATAGACCAGCCACAATCCGCACACTTGACAAGCCCTGCAAATATCGGCGTTGCTTTTTCCTTTGTCTGTCTACGCCTTGATTTTATCTGTTCCTGCACACGATAAAACACTTCCTTATCAATAATCGGCTCATGGGTATTTTCTACTCGAAACCATTCACTTTCAGGCTTACGCACTTTCTTCTTGCTCTTGAATGAAACTGTTGATTGTCGATTATGAACGCTGTTTCCGATATAGACTTCACTTTTTAAGATTGCCTTGACATGAGCAATCGTCCACTCATAACGCTTGCTGTCGGGCTTTCCCTCAAAGATATGTGCAAAAGTACCGTACCTTGTAAAATTCAGCCAAGACGCTGTAGGAACTTTTTCTTCTCGCAGTACCTTTGTGATTTTGGCACTACCGTAACCTTGATAGGCTAGGGAGAAGATTTTTTCAACAATCCATTTTGTTTCCTCATCAACCAGCAGTTTTCCTTTGATGTCGGGGTGTTTCTTATATCCTAACGGAGCATAAGCCCCATAATATGCACCCTCTGCAAATTTTGTCTTAAATGCAGATTTCACTTTACGGCTTGTATCTCTTGCCACCCATTCATTGATGATATTCTTAAATGGTGCAATCTCACTTTCGCCTTTTTCGCTGTCTACACCGTCGTCAATCGCTATGTAACGGACATTATGGCTGGGAAAATACAATTCTGTATATTGTCCTGTCATAATATAATTTCTGCCAAGTCGGGAAAGGTCTTTCGTTACAACACAGTTGATTTTTCCTGCCTCTATATCTTCAATCATTCTCTGGAAACTCGGTCTTTCAAAATTTGTTCCCGACCAGCCGTCATCAATATATTCATCAATCACATTCAAATGATGTTCTTTTGCATATAGACGTAACATACTTCTTTGTGTGGTAATGCTGGAACTTTCGCCCTGTAATTCATCATCTCGGCTCAACCTAAGATAAAGTGCAGTATTGTAAATCTGTTGTTTCATTGTCAGTTATCCTCCTTTATAACTAACCCGTGTTTACAATACCTGCTTGCAAGTAAAGTATAACACGGGTACTTTTTGCCATTCAATCTATTTCTTACAACTGCACCGATTTTATGCGATTGTCTGCTTTGCTTTTTCCAGCATAACATCCGTCAGAAGTTCTTCCATTGTCTTTCCCTTTTCGGAAAAATGTTCTTTTACAACAATCTTTGTTTTTCCTCTGTTGCCAATGCCACACTTATTATTTGGCTTTTCCTGCCTTGTTTTTACAATATCAGCAATAACACATACCCCCTTTCTGTAAAAATCTTTTCTAAGCAATTCAACGGCTTTTGTCATAGCCCACAGGAGTTCCACCTCTGCATAGTTCTTATGTAGCCGTACCCATTGCGTGCGACGCTTTTAACGCTCAAGCTGTGGCTGTACGGGAGTATCATTATCAGACAGGACAGGTCATGGCGGTAGGAAAGGACAAGTTTCTTACAGGAACACAGATAAGGTTCGCTCGCTTTAGCAGGGAAAAGGTCATGGCGTATCTGTTTCAACGGCTCGCTGTCTGTCAAACGTATTGAACTGCTTTATTCAGTTGTCAAAGAACACGAAAGAAGAAAATCGTCTTTCCTATATACCGCGTTGGAAAAGAGCAGAAACGTAACCAATCTTCAAAACTTTTTTCTTTTCCTGTACCATATAGGGAAAGAAAGTGTCATTCTGCTAAGTTGATGATGAAAAAATCTGATTTTCTTTTCACACCCTAACTACCCATGCAACGCCGTAACTGCCAACTGTGGAATAAAAGATTTTCTTTGCTCCATATAGGGAACGGAAACTGCCAAATGTTAAGTTGAAAATGAAAAGATTTTCTTCTTTTCACACCAATACTCAACTGTTACTATCTGTTTGAATACAAATTGATGATAGTTTTTCTCTTTTCATAGAACACTGTCCACTCAACTCGATTTTCCGACATTTTTTCAAAAATTTTTCTTCTTTCACTCCATATAGGGAATGGAAACCTCGATTTAATGAGTAATTTTGAAAAAAAGTTAGATTTTCTTTTCTCGCACCATATCTGTACGCAAGTAGCCGTTTTGTTGCAGATTTTTTGAAGAAATTAAAAAATACCGTCATTCTCTTGTGGAACAACGGTATCTATACGTTCTTCTATGGTTGATTTTTCTAACTGTAATAAGTGTTTATGCTTGTCTTTGAGTTCTGCCTGCTCAATCATATCTTTCAGTATCGTTGTATGATTTTCTCTGTCTAATGCCTGTATCATTTTTATGGTCGGTGCAACCTGTCTTTGTAACCAATGCAATGCCTTTTGCAAGGTGTAAGGCTCTGGCTTTGTAGTTAAGCGTATCGGCTCTCTGTTATCCCCTACAAACCACGCCCAATCCTCATTCATTTTCCATTGACTTTTCGGTTTATCGTCCTCTCTATCTACAAAACGGACATAATGATTGATGATAGAAAAAGCAGTACGTTCAGCGTCCCGATAAGTCAGTAGGTCTACAACGGCATAATAGGCTCGTTCATTTTTCATGCGAATTTCAAAGCGGTTCTTAATCTCGGTATCTTCAACTTCTGTGCCAATTTTGACATACTGCTCATAGTTCTTTTGATAAGCACACATATATAATTCACTACTTGTTGAACCAAGATATAAAGTTTCGCCTGTATTCTTTGGCATATCATCACCACATTTTTCTGTACTGCCATAATTTTTCTGTTTACGGAAATAGGAAACACATTCCCCAGCCATATATTTTTCCTTTAACTTTGGAATATCTAATATTCCTGCTCGGTCATTGATAGCCAAATCAAGCCGTTTCATCACACCGCCAGCCGTCATGCAATCAAGCATAAAATCATACCATGAGCGTTCCTGTGCCAACAGATAACTTTCCAGTTGCCGACAGCCTTTGCCTTTCAGTTCCAATAGAACTCCTAAATGTTCCTGCATGGAACACATGATATTGATGTCGCCAAGCACATATTTGCTTTCATATCCGTATTTTCCATAATCTTCATACAGCATATAATCGGCTTTTAATTGCAATACATCACGGATAATCTTTAATGCGTCCGTAGTAGGAAAGCGGACACGAAAGTAATCAATCAGCAGGAATAACGGCTCTCGTGGATTGAAACGCTCAATCTGTTTTTCTATGATTTCCTTTAATTCATCATTCAATGGCTGTTTGCCTTTTTCAATGCGGTTGTAATACTCACGGCTGATACCACAGGCAACAGCAATTCTTGTTTGTGTTACTCCGTATTCCTCACGTTTTTGTCTTAATGTTTCAATAAAGTTTTTATCATTCATTCTAAAATTCCTCCAATCAAAAAAGGCAACTACCGTATCTTGATAATTGCCTGTTAATAAAAATCTGTATAGAAAAAGCAGTCAATCCTAAGACCAACTGCTTATGAGTATGAATATGAAATTATTTACCGTTATTGTAAGCTCTCATAAATCAGAAATACCCCCAATAAACACGTCAAAAGAGTTACGATTCTATACGAAAATCAAAACACTTGAAAACCTCTTTTCCATACTTTTCATTCTTAAATACAAATATTTCTTTCCCGATTTTTCTTTTTCCCAGTGATAACAGGATACAACCGTGTGCCGTATAATATTTTTTATTCTTAATCTTTATAATGTAGGCGTGTTTTTTTACAAAAGCTCCACCAACAACATACCCAGCGTTTTGGTCTACAATACCTATTATTTTTCCTTTGCATTTTTCGCCAGTAAAAACAACCCTATATTTTAGATACAACAGGTATAAGCTGACAATAACAACAATAATTCCTAAAATTAACATTCAAATTTTCCTTTCATGCAATCTCTATATTTTTTCATATCAGAACAACAATATTTAAGCCAGTGATTTTTTAATTACAATAATGTTTTCAATCCCATTA
>NZ_QRVX01000005.1:0-79590 GCF_003458885.1 Coprococcus sp. AF21-14LB
CAGATTCCACCTCACGGTGGACACCCTTGTCATTGGCTGTATCCTTCCCACTACTAGGGCGGATTAGGGACTTTCACCCATTAGCGACGTGCGCCGCAAGGCGCACCAAAAAACCGGATTGAAAAAATCTTCTCCAATCCGGTTCATACTCATCCACCAATATCTCACTTTGTTTTCTCTACCGTGCGTTCTGTTTCGCCTTAACTGCACTGCTTAACAAAAGCACTGTCATCAAAACTGCCAGCACAGCCACTATTATCCATGCTGTATGATAAGAGCCTGTCATATCATATGTCGCGGCAATCATCGGTGAGCCTACCGCAAATCCTGCATTTACAAACACAGAAACAAAACCATAAGTTTCCGCATAATGCTCTGCACCAAAAAGTTTACTTGTAAGCACTGATCCCGATACCGTTCCAATACAAGTCCCAAACCCAAAAATAACAGCCATAATATATAACATCATCTCTGAGCGATCAATGAAAAGAAGCATAATCACAGCAAGAATAAATACTGTATTTCCAAACAGAATTCCTGCTTTCGCACCATATTTGTCAAACACATGCCCTAACACAAGCTTGCCCGGAACTGCAATTGCCAGATATAAAGATACGATAGACGCGGCTTTTGCCGCAGAATATCCTGCATCAGTAATCGCTGACGGAATATGAGAGATAATCGCCCCGGTTACAGAAATCAATGCAATACCTATAATAAACATCCAGAACACTGACATCTTGCGAAGCTCTTTTAAAGATACATTCCACTCTTTCTCGTCTGATACTGCTTTTACATTAGCAGCCTCTCCATAGCCATACGGTACAAGCCCCTTGTCCTCCGGTTTCTGCCGAATTACCAACGCTGCTACCGGAACAAGCACAATAAACATGAGCACCGCAAGAATTACATATGTCTGTCTCCAGCCTTGTTCTGTAATAGCTTCGCAATAACCGGACTTAACAAAGCTCCGCCGATTCCTGAGCCTGCCATCGCAATACTCATAGCCAGCCCTCGCTGCTTTTGAAACCAGTTTGTAATTACAATAGATACCGGAAGCATCGTTGATGCAGATGCAAAAATTCCCACAAATACTGCAATAATATAAAATGCCGCCAATGTATTTGCAATAGAGAACATTCCATAGCTTACTGCAACTCCTGCAACACTTATTACTAATACCTTATGCATACACTTCTGTGACATAATCTTTCCAACAAACGGTGATAACACAATCATAACCAGTGTACTGATAGAACTAGCCAGCGTATACGCACTTCTGGCAAAACCAAGATCTTCTGTGATCGGTGTAATAAAAAGGCTTGCACAACTTACAAGCGGTGCATAAGCCAATGCCATAATCAATACACAGCTGACAACGATAAACCAACCATAAAAAACTTTTTTCTTTCCGTTCATTTTATTTCTTCCTCTCTTCTATTCCTCTGCGTGTTTTGCCAGCCAGTCCATTGCCACTTTTGCATATGCAGCAGCTCCAATCGGCAAACTTGCTTCATGAAACTGTACTTTTGGATTGTGCTGTCCTACCCATTTACTCTGATCATCTACGCCTGCTCCAACCGCAAAATATGCATTCGGCACACATTCTGAAATAAATGCAAAATCTTCAGACCCCATAACATGATAAAGCGGCAGAATCTGGAAATCCGGATTCAATTCCTGAATACTATCCACACATTCCTTAATCACATCTTCCGTACAGTTGACAGCCGGTACATTATAAAGTACTTCCAACTCTGCTTTTGTGCGATACGTTTCTGCAACTGTATTGATCATCTCTTCAATTCGATGAATCATTTTCTCTGCAATTTCTTTTTTAAATGTACGAAGTGTTCCCTGAAGCACAGCTCGCTCCGGAATAATATTGGCTGCATTTCCGGCATCAAACTGTCCAATCGTCAATACTGCTTCTTCTGCTGACGGACATTCTCTTGCAATCAGCGACTGCATCGCAAGATAAATCTGCACTCCTGCATTAATCGGATCTACACAGATTTCCGGTGTGGAACCATGTCCTCCTTTTCCCGTAAGCGTAATTTTAAACCCATACACAGAAGACATTGGTTCCGGACCATATCCAATCAAACCAACCGGTACTGTAGAGGAAACATGCATTGCAAATGCAGCATCTACATGTGGATTCTCTAAAATCCCATCTTCTACCGCCGCTTTGCCGCCGTGAAATGTTTCTTCTCCTGGCTGGAACAGTAATTTTACACAACCTTTCAATTCGGTTTCATGAGCCTTCAATAATTTGGCAGCGCCAAGTAAAATCGTGGCGTGAAGATCATGTCCACATGCATGCATACATCCATTTTCAGATGCAAACTCTACTCCGGATTCCTCCCTTACCGGAAGTGCATCCATATCACTTCTCAAAAGAAAACAAGGTTTTCCCTCTCCGATCAGCGCTGTTACATAACCTGCTTTTTCTGATACTGTGCACGCAATCCCCATTTCTTTTAATTGTTCTTTCACAAACGCAACGGTTTCTGGCAGAGTCATATCCAATTCCGGATGTCTGTGTAAATATCTTCTCCACTTTGTAAGTTCCTCTGCAAATTCTGTTGCTTCCTGAAGTAATGTTTTTACCATAGTTTTTCCTCCTTTGAGCGGATATTGTTGATAAAAAAATACCCGTCTGTTATGATAATATTATTCTTCTTGTGAACGATTATATCATTGCAGTTATCAACACAGGCATTCCCGAATACGTTATAGCGATATACTAATTCTATTATAGTAGCATTGATTTGATAAATCAGTTTGCTAAATTTACATACTGTCATGGAGGTTTCATATGAATTTCACGCATTTAGAATACGCTGTCACTGTTGCCAAACATGGCTCTATAAGTCGTGCTGCACAAGCTCTTTTTATCTCCCAACCCTATCTCAGCAGCACAATAAAAAAACTGGAAGATGAACTCGGCTTTTCCATTTTTAATCGAACGCGAAAAGGTATTACATTAACCGAAACAGGACAGGCTTTCATTTCCAGTTCCTGCCGAATTTTACTTGAACTCCATAAAATTAATGAATTATCTTCAGCACATTCAGATATGCCTTTAAAAGTCGCTTCATACTATTCAACATTTGTTACCAAAATGTTTCTCAACTTTATTCAAAATTCTCTCCATCTAGATTCTGATGGCTTAAACGAAATGGGTGTACGCAATATTTTTCAATCGATTTTATCCGGAGAAAATTCTCTTGGAATTTTTTTTCTATTCTCCGTCTAAACGAAATAATTATTTGAAAATGGCAGAAGAATATCACTGCATATGCCAGGATCTATTCCCACCATTTCCTTTATACGTTCTCGCTGCAAACCAGCATCCGCTTGCCTCTTTTTCTGCGGTTACACGAAAGGAAATCAATGATTTCAATTATGTATGTTATAATGACAGTTCTTCCTTAAAATATTTGAATATTTTGGGACTGAAAAATAACAAACGGATCCTTCAAGTGTCTGACCGGGGAAGTCTTCTGGATGCCATTGCCACAGGAAACTATATTTCTATAACAAGTATTATAGAAACTCCTTCCAGTCACGAGTTTGTGTTGCGTCCTTTTTCAGAGCCTGGTTTTTATTTAAATTCATGTTATGTAAAAGCGAAGAATTCTGATTTAAATCCTCGTGAACATGAGTTTATCGGCTATCTTCGTAAAGAATTTTCAAAACGAGTTACATAAAAAGCTGTGCCCGATGGATGATTCCATCGGTACACAGCTTTTTATTTATTCCCAAATTGTCCTATTTCGTTTTTTAATATCCATTATACTCGTTTTGAGATCTGTTCTTTCCTGATGCAGTTTTGCTTGAAGAATTTGTTCCTGCATAATTGCTTTCTCCGCCTCTATGACAGCTGCTGGAAGCTGAACTGGCTGAGCGATTCTTTGCACGGCCTTCTGTTCGATTCTTCGCATTGCTGCCCGTATTGCTAACAGCTTTATTCTTGTTCATCTCATCTGAAAATGTGTTTGTGTTTTTATTCTTTGCCATAATATAATTCCTCCTGTTTTTTTTATTACACCCTTATTATCTCAGAAGAAACTATTTTTTATACATAGAATCAAAAAGGAAGATTTTGAGATTTTTAAATTTTTTTCTTGCTTTTTTTAACCCATTATATTATACTACTAACTGTAGGAAGTATTCTTTCTACAACCCCTTATTAATTATTTATACTCCCCTCAAAAGACCGATGGCTCCCCCATCGGTCTTTTACTTTATACATATCTCTATATTTTCTTTAGCAATATTATTCTTGCTTTCATCTCCTATTTTTAAAGAAATTAATCAGTAATACAATTATGATTACCGGAACTACTACCGGTGCAAGCAAAGTAATAATACCTGATACAATCGAGAATATGAGAAAAATAATTCCTACCACCACAAGGATTACCGCTAGTTTTCCCCAGAAAGAATTCAACCGATATACCTTATGTTTGCCTCCATAATAACCGCTGTCTTCCTTTCGATCATCATGATATACCTGTGCGTCGCTATAACTTTCTCCTGCACTTCCCTGTCCAGGCGCTTCCAAAAGTGACCTGGCAATAACCCACGGATCTCCAAGCTCACTCAAAACTTCTTCCTCACTGCGTCCTTTCTGTACTTCTTCCTGAATATAATCTCTATAATAATTCAAATGCCCCTGGATTATATAACTATCCATTCCGTCAGCCAATGCTTCTTTCAGCTTTTCTAAAAATTCACTGCGCGTCATTCATTCCTCTCCTTTATCCTTTTTATGAAAACTCCTCAGACAAAGAATAGCATATTTCCACTGCAATTCCAAGTCTGAGGAGTCTTAAGTTTTTATAAGATTTATGAACTTTTCTTTAAGAAAAATACAGATTCCTTACGTCTCTTTTTCTATTTCATCTTACACTTCAAACAGAAGATCACTGTATGATGGCATCGGCCACATATCTTTGGAAACAATCATTTCCAGATGATCCACCGGCTCACGCAATGCTTTCATAGCCGGAACAACCTCATCATGATAGTAATGTGCCTGTTCACAGCCTTCCGCTCTTTTTCCGGCCTCTTCCGTCACTTCTTCCAGATGTACAAGCGCATCTTTTACCTCTTTGAGAAGATTATTCGTCTCTGTCAGAACTTCCATCTGCACAAGTGGTTCTGCTCCTGCACCCCGAACGGCAACAACGGTCTCAGCTACTGTCTTCGTATAGTTCATTACTGCCGGAAGAATCTGCTTTCTCGCAATATCGATCATCGTTTTCGCTTCTATATTAATAACTTTCGCATAAGCTTCGTACTTGATCTCCATGCGGGATTCCAACTCTGCCCGTCGAAATACACCAAATTTCTCAAAAACACGAACGGATTCCTCTGACACAAGTGCCGGGATTGCATCTACCATAGACGGAAGATTCGGAAGACCGCGGCGTTTCGCCTCCTCCACCCATTCCTGTGAATATCCGTTGCCGCTAAATACAATCCTCTGATGTTCTGTTGCATAGCGCTTAATCAGATCATGAACTGCCTGATCAAAATCTTCTGCTTTTTCCAATTCATCACACGCATCACAAAGTGCATCCGCAACAATTGTATTCAGTACAACATTCGGTCCTCCGACAGAATCTCTTGAACCGACCATACGGAACTCCCATTTATTTCCGGTAAAAGCAAATGGTGACGTACGGTTCCTGTCTGTCGCATCTTTTGTAAAGTCCGGAAGTGTGCGTACACCTGTCTCCAGAACGCTTCCTTTAATACTGTGAGTTGCTGTTCCTGTACTTACAAGCTGCTCCAGCACATCCTCAAGCTGTTCTCCGAGGAAAATAGAAATAATTGCCGGCGGAGCTTCTGCTGCCCCAAGACGCTCTTCATTCCCCGGATCTGCCGCAGATTCCCGAAGAAGCGCCGCATGTTTATCAACTGCCCGCAGCATACACATCATCAGCAAAAGAAACTGAATATTTTCATGCGGTGTCTTTCCCGGATCAAATAAATTCTTTCCGTCATCTGTGATCAGCGACCAGTTATCATGCTTTCCGGAACCGTTCACTCCGGCAAATGGTTTCTCATGGAGAAGACAATGCAGTCCCTGTCTGGAAGCAACTTTTTTGAGTGTTTCCATAATCAGCTGATTGTGGTCAACTGCTACATTGCATTCCATATAGATCGGTGCAAGTTCATGCTGTGCAGGTGCTGCCTCATTATGCTGCGTCTTAGCAGTTACTCCAAGCTTCCACAACTCTTCATTCGTCGTCTTCATAAATGCAGCGATACGGTTTCTCAAACTTCCAAAGTAATGATCATCCAGCTCCTGTCCTTTAGGCGGCATCGCTCCAAACAGCGTCCGTCCTGTAAAGATTAAATCTTTTCTCTGAAGATATTTCTCCCGATCTACGAGAAAATATTCCTGTTCGGCACCGACAGATGCCTTAACTCTCTTAGCTGTTGTATTACCAAACAAACGCAGGAAACGGAGCCCCTGTGTATTAATCGCCTCCATTGATCTCAAAAGCGGCGTCTTCTGGTCAAGCGCCTCGCCTGTATAAGAGCAAAATGCTGTCGGAATATAGAGGATGCATCCCGCTTCATCTTTCTTCACAAATGCCGGCGACGTGCAATCCCATGCCGTGTAGCCTCTCGCTTCAAATGTGGCACGCAGTCCTCCTGACGGAAAAGAAGATGCATCCGGTTCACCCTTGATCAGTTCTTTTCCAGAAAAGCTCATTAGAACTTTCCCATTCGCCATCGGAGCAGAAATAAATGAATCGTGCTTCTCTGCTGTTACCCCTGTCAATGGTTGGAACCAGTGTGTATAATGTGTTGCTCCTTTTTCAATCGCCCATTCTTTCATCTCATGCGCGATTACATCCGCAGTTTCCAGGTCAAGTTCTTTTCCCTCTTCGATCGTTTTTTTCAGATCTTTATAGACTTTCTTCGGCAGACGTTCCTGCATCACTGTATCGTTAAATACATTCTCTCCAAAAATCGCCGCTACATTCATGAATTCTCCCATCATTTCATCCTCTCGTTATTCACTATATCGTTGCTTTTGAAATTGCAAAGGCATTCCAATCACTGGAATGCCTTATTATTCTTCTCTAGTTGAAACTAAGCTCTGTCAATGGAACCGAATAATTCCATTTTTTCTTTTACAGTTGCTTTAATTGCTTCGAATCCAGGTGCTAATAATTTACGCGGATCATAGCCTTTGCCCTGCTGATCTTTACCTGCTTCTACATATTCACGTGTAGCTTCTGCGAAAGCCAGCTGACACTCTGTGTTAACGTTGATTTTAGAAACGCCAAGATCGATCGCTTTCTTGATCATCTCTGCCGGGATACCTGTTCCACCGTGAAGAACAAGCGGCATAGTTCCTGTAAGCTGCTGGATTGCATCCAGAGTCTCAAAACTTAATCCCTGCCAGTTTGCCGGATATTTTCCGTGGATATTTCCGATTCCTGCTGCAAGCATGTCTACACCGAGATCAGCGATCATCTTACATTCGTTCGGATCTGCACATTCTCCTGCTCCCACAACTCCGTCTTCTTCACCACCGATAGAACCAACTTCTGCTTCGATAGAAAGTCCAAGTGCATGAGACACTGCTACAAGCTCTCTTGTCTTTGCAACGTTCTCTTCGATCGGGTAATGAGAACCATCAAACATGATAGATGAAAATCCTGCTTTAATACATTTATAGCATCCTTCATATGTGCCGTGATCCAGATGAAGTGCTACAGGTACTGTGATATTCAGCTCATCAATCATAGCTTTCACCATATCTGCAACTGTCTTAAAGCCTGTCATATATTTTCCTGCACCCTCTGATACACCAAGAATGACTGGAGAATTACATTCCTGAGCTGTCAAAAGGATTGCCTTTGTCCACTCCAGGTTGTTGATGTTGAACTGACCAACTGCATAATGGCCTGCTTTTGCTTTATCAAGCATTTCTTTTGCTGAAACTAACATAATCTTTCCCTCCGATTTCTAAAATTCAACATTTTGATGCATTTCATTATAGCGCATTGACGTAGAAAATGCAAGCAGACAGCTTTCGTCAAACAACACAAAAAAAGAACAGTAATTGCTACTGTTCTTTGCGTAATGACCCCTAGGAGAATCGAACTCCTGATTCGACCGTGAGAGGGTCGCGTCTTGACCGCTTGACCAAGGGGCCTGATTGATTACTTGCTTAGTATATAACACTTTTGAATGAAATGCAAGCATTTTTTTATATTTTTTGAAAAATTTAAAAAATATCCGAGCATGTATGCGGAAAGCGGATACATAAAACCTGAGGAACAAGAATAAAATCCCTGATAAGTTTGCCGGGAAAGTCAAAACAAAAAGTCGATTTTGACTTTCTCCTGCGAAACTTGTAAATATTCTATCAGGATTCGCTTACATACCGTTTCCTAAATCTCTTCGTCTGAAATGCATACCAGATCCGGATTGGCTGTCAGCGCCGACAATTCTTCTGCCGGAACCATGATCTGAAGCTGCTGCTGAAGATTTTCAATTTCCACTTGATCATGCTCTCCTCCAAATTCGCCGTCAAGCGTCCACGGAATTTCCTCTTCTGACTCAAATCGAATAGCGCCTGTACGGAACGTGTACATATGGTTTGTATTTACCTGCTCGACAAGAAGCGCGGCAATAATCTCATTCAATTCCAATGGGTTTTTCGGCATCTTAATTAATGTTACTTCAAATTTCCCATCATCAAATACCACTTCTTTTCCAACCATTCCCCGGAAGCCCCCGACAGATTTAGAGTTTGTAACCATTCCAAAAATAAATTTGTCTTCAATTACACCCTCATCATATGTTACCTTTATTTTATAAGAAGGAATATTAAAAATTCTCTTTGCTCCCTCCAGCACATAAGCCAGATGTCCAAGCACATTTTTCACTTCCTGCTTTGTCTGATAAGCTACGTCCGTAAATAATCCAAAGGCTGCAATGTATACAAAAATTCCTTTATTAAATCTTCCCACATCACAGTGAAATAACTTTCCGTTTACTGCTGTGTCTGCCGCCTCCAGACGGTTCTTAGGAATATGGAGGCTGTTTGCAAAATCATTTGTCGTTCCCGTTGGGATATAGCCGATCGGTATCCGCTCTTTCCGCTTCATCATTCCCGTCACAACCTCATCAAGCGTGCCGTCTCCTCCACTGCACACAACGAGATCGTAACCATCCGGCAAATGCTTTACCTTTTGATATGCATCTTTATATCTCTGTGTCGGATAAATTACGATTTCGTAATCTGCCTTCACAAAAATGTCAAGAATATCCGAAAGTCCGGATTTCAAAGCACCTTTCCCAGCATTCGGATTATAAATAAAAATCATTTTTTTCATTTATGCTGCCTCCTTCTCGTATTACATTGGCTAAAAAGGCATGTACACGAATCTGTACACGCCTTTCACTGCGAAATTCTTATCTGTTTGCGAAAAACGCCTCAATTCCCTGAGCTGCCTCGCCTTCATCCACACCGTCTGTTACAACCATCAGTTTTTCTCCTCCGGCAAGTTTCAGACTCATCATTCCCATAATGCTCTTTGCATTAATCTTTTTGTTATCAATCTCTATATATACCTGGCTTGTATACTGACTTGCCTCCTGCACAAGCAAAGCAATTGGTCTTGCGTCCAAACCGTCATCCAGTTTAATAGTGATTGGTTTTTAATCATAATACTTCCTCCTTGTTCTCTCTTGCTCTGTCAGCAATCTCACTCAGCTTCCTCAGTCTATGATTCACCCCTGATTTTCCAACAGGTGACGAAAGCAGCTGTCCAAGCTCTTTCAACGTAGCTTCCGGATGTTCCAGCCTGACAAGCGCCATTTCTTTCAGCCCCTCTGTCAGAACATCTAATCCGATCGTATCCTGGATATACTTAATATCTCGAGCTGTTTTACCGCTGCCGAAACTGTCTTATGAATATTTGCTGTTTCACAATTGACGATCCGATTGACTGAATTTCGCATCTCTTTCAAGATGCGAACATTTTCAAGATCCATTAATGCTACATGCGCTTCCATCACATTCAGCATGTCAACAATTTGAGAACCCTCTTTCAAATATACAACATATGTCTTCTTACGCAAAACAATCTTCGCATCCACCCCAAAGCTGTCCATCATCGTCTGAAGCTGTACTGCTCTCGCTTCCGAAGCACATACAATTTCAAAATGATATGATTTTTCAGGATCGCTCATGGAACCTGCTGCCAGAAATGCCCCTCTAAGAAATGCCCGTCTGCAGCACATCTGCTGGACAACGATATTCTTTACAACTGACATCTCCTCAAACACTTCCCCTTCTCTGTCAAGAAGCTTCACTGCCTGAAGAATTCTGACTGCATCTGTATGGCTTTTCACAGCAACGGAATAAATCGTACTCCCTCTTGCCTGATTTCTGCGAATCGCGTTTTCAGTCTCTATATTAAAGGTTTTTTCGATTAATGTAAAGCACTTTCTTGCAACAGCTATATTTTCCGTATGAATTTTAATGGAAAACCGCTCTCTGCTGTCAATTATGACACTGCCGCAAAAGCTTAAAATCGCTGCCAGTTCTGCAATCTGGCAATGTCTTGCCGTCGGTAACTGCTGCGACAGCTCTTCTTTCACTTTCCCTGAAAATGACATGCGTCCTCCTTTTATTTCACCGCCGAATCCTTTCGAATGTCGCGATGTTCCGCTTTCACCCCATATTCATCCAACTGTTTTAGTCTCTCATACAGGGCATTCACAATCGTAACTGAACGATGTTTTCCTCCTGTACATCCAATTCCAATAACGAGATTATGTTTTCCTTCATTAATATAGTTCGGAATCAAAAACTTCATAAGATCTGTCAAACGGTCAAGGAATTCTTCTGCCAGTCCCCCCTGCATAACATAATCCTGAATTTCTTTTTCATTCCCGGTTTTTGGTCTAAGTTCAAGATCATAATATGGATTCGGAAGAAACCTGACATCAAATACAAGATCTGCATCATTTGGAATACCATATTTAAACCCAAAAGAGAGAATTGTCATGTAAAGATTTTTATAATCTTTATCAAGCACAATGACTCTTTTCAATTCCTGCTGCAGCTCTTTTGTGAGCATATGGCTTGTATCCACAATATAATCTGCCCGCTCTTTCAGAAAACGAATGCGTCCTCTTTCTCTGAAGATTCCCTTATCGATCCGTTCTCCCGATGCCAGTGGATGGCTTCTCCTCGTTTCTTTATAGCGTTTGATTAATATTTCATCTTCGGCATCCAGAAATAATATTTTGTAAGAAACATTTTCTTCCTTATAATGATCCAGTATCTCTTCCAGTGACTCCAGTTTCTCCCCGCTTCGAATATCAACTCCCAGCGCTACTTTATTTACCTTTGTTCCCGGAATCATCAAAAGTTCCTGAAGCTTTGGCATCAGATCCACCGGAAGATTATCAATACAAAAGTATCCCACATCTTCCAACATCTTCAGCGCTGTACTTTTACCAGCCCCGGACATTCCTGTGACAATCATAATTTCCATCTTTAGAATTCTCCTAACCGTTTTACCTCCGGTTCAAGTTCAATACCGGAGTTCTCCTTTACTCTTTTGATCACTTCATTCATAAGCTCTGTCACATCTTTTGCAGTAGCTTTTCCACGATTGATTACGAAACCGCAATGTTTCTCAGACACTTGAGCTCCACCGACTCCAAATCCTCTCAGCCCTGCCTCCTCGATCAGTTTTCCCGCAAAATTTCCTTCAGGACGTTTAAATGTACTGCCTGCACTTGGAAATTCCAGCGGCTGTTTCGTTATTCTTCGATTCTTCAGATCATCCATCTTCTCTTTAATCTCTTCCTGAGAAGCTTCGTGAAGCTTGAGTTCCACCTCAAGAACAATATATCCATTCTTTGCCACAGCGCTTGTTCGATAACCAAACTCCATTTCTTTATTTATAAGAACACGGATTTCATTTTCTTTTGTCAGCACTTTAACAGAAGTCACAACATCTTTCATCTCTCCGCCATAGGCGCCTGCATTCATAACCATAGCGCCTCCAATCGTGCCTGGAATTCCTGCTGCAAATTCAAATCCTCCTAGAGCTTTCTCATATGCTGCATTCGCAATCTTAGAAAGCAACGCTCCTGCCTGCGCCCGGATTGTTCCGTCCTCCAATACTTCAACTTCACTCATTTCTTTCCCGAACTGAAGGATCACTCCGCGATACCCTCCATCTCCGGCAAGAATATTACTTCCATTCCCTAGAATATAGTACGGAATTTGCTTCGATATGCATAACGCAATTACATTTTGGACTGCCTGTGCATCTTTTGCCGCCACAAAATAATCTGCCGGACCGCCAACCCGAAAAGTTGTATGCCCGGAAAGCATTTCCTGCGTCAGAACCTCTGACTTCCCTGCTGCTTCTTTCAACTCTTTATATATATCAAAATTCATAGTTCATCTCCTATTTTCTTTTTCTTTATTCTTAAATTGAATCGTCTTTATCATACAACAATCTCCTTTCAAATTCAATGTTTCTCTCTCGCATTTCTATTGCAAAAAAGTAGTAAATACGCTATATTTATAGGTATACGAAAATATAATAAAAAAAGGAGTGAACAGATCATTGGACTCGAGTGTCGTCATACAGATTATTGTTCTAATCATCTTACTTGGTCTGTCTGCATTTTTTTCATCTGCAGAGACCTGCCTTGTAACTATTAACAAGATTCGCATCCGTACGTTGATTGAAGAGGGAAATAAGCGTGCTCTCACACTGCTGAAAGTTACGGAAGATTCCGGAAAGATGTTAAGCGCTATTTTAATTGGCAATAACATCGTGAACCTTTCCGCATCCTCTATTTCCACGATGATCGCTTATAACTTCGGCGGTTCTGCCATCGCTGTTGCTACGGGTATTATTACTCTTTTGATTCTTCTGTTCGGAGAGATTACCCCTAAAACTGCAGCGACAATTCATTCAGAAAAGCTTGCATTAATTTATGCACCGATTATTCTTTTCTTAATGAAGATTGCGACTCCGGTTATTTTTGTTGTCAATAGCCTTTCCAAATGCGTGATGTTTATTCTGCGCATTGATACAAGCGCTAAGAATGACGCAATGACAGAGAACGAGCTGCGTACAATCGTGGATGTCAGCCATGAAGACGGAATCATTGAATCTGAAGAAAAGGAAATGATCTATAATGTATTCGATCTTGGCGATGCAAAAGCTAAAGATGTAATGGTACCTCGTGTACACATGACATTTGCCGATGTAAACAGTTCCTATGAAGAACTGATCGAAATTTTCCGTGAAGACAAGTTTACACGTCTTCCTATTTTTGAAGAGACGACCGATAATGTCATCGGTACGATCAATATGAAAGACCTCTTGCTGTACGACAACAAGAAGGATTTCCATGTGAAAGATATTTTACGTGAAGCATATTTCACCTATGAATATAAAAATATTTCTGAACTGCTTGTTGAGATGCGTGATGCTTCTTTCAATATCGCTATTGTTCTTGATGAATATGGCGAGACTGCCGGTCTGATTACCCTGGAAGATATTCTTGAGGAGATTGTCGGCGAGATTCACGATGAATACGATGAGAATGAAGAAGAATTCATCAAGGAAATCAACAAACAGGAATATATTATTGAAGGTTCCATGAACCTCGATGATCTTAATGATCAGCTTGAACTGGAATTTTCTTCCGAAGATTATGACTCTCTCGGCGGCTTCATCATTGAACATCTTGACCGCCTCCCGGAACTCAATGACGAGATTATGACTGCAGATGGCATCCGTCTTGTTGTAGAAAAGTTAGACAAGAACCGGGTAGAGAAAGTACATCTCTATCTTCCGGAAGATTACTATGAGAAAAAGAAGAAAAAGAGTCTTGACCTTGATCTTTTAGATGAGTAAACAAAAGGGCGCCGCTTTCCATTAACCTTAGTTAATTTGCGGCTGCCCTTTTACTTTTTTGTTGCTTATTTCTCTTTTACAAACCTTTTTACTCTCCCGGCCGATATTCCATATCGTCAAACCCATCCGTCAGCTTCTCAGCATAATTTTCAAGCATCTTCTGTGCATTCTCGCGGCTGTCTTCTTCCACTGTCTGATCCGTCTCTTTCATCTCGTCTTTTCCTGCTACATGGAAGATTTCATCCGGATCTACCTCTCCGACTTCTACATCTTCTCCTGCCAGCTGCATAACTGATACGATTTCGTCTACTGGAAGATCCATAAACATTGATAATTCTTCAATTGTAATCTTCCGCCCCATCTCTTCTGTCAGTTTCGTAATAGACTCGTCCAAGTCGCTGACCTTTTCCACCATCCGGTGATCACGCTTCTTTTCTTCCTCCAATGTTTCCTGAAGCGCCTGAATTCCCTGCAGTATCTCTCTTCGCAGAAATTCATCTCCATGATCTGCAGTATCTAACATTTCAATTGCCGTAATCAGACTTAAGTTTCCCTCCTGGATAATATCTCCCAGAAAAATTTCCGGGTGTCTCTGTGTCTTGGCAATCTCCACAACAACCGGAAGATAACTCTCCGTCAAACGCTGCTTTGCTGCTTCCTCTTTCTTCGCCGCCCGGGCAAATAATTCCGGCAATTCTTCTTTCTCTGCCCTTCGCAATGCTGCAAGATCTCTCTCATATTCACGCAGATACTCTTTTTCTTCTTCTGTAAATACCGCTTCTTCTCCTGCCGCAGTGACTGTTCCGCCTTTTTTCTCATAGCCACTGACAACAACTTTCTGGGAGAGCAGATAATCACATACCAATTCAATCTGCTCCTCTGATAAATGATCTTCTTCAAAATATTTCTCTACTTCGTCCATTGTGATCCGCATCCCCTGCTCAAAAGCAGCTGCCAGAACACCGGAAAGTTTTTCACGAAATTCCATTCGACCGTCCATACCATAACCTCTTTTCTTCTTTCTATCTTCTATTCTTCTCTCAGAAACCCTTGCAGATTATTATCCTGAAAAAATGTATTTCCACTATATAAAAACAAAGCGTCTGTAATCGGATAAGTTTCCAGTATCTCGCTCATTGTTCCCGCATAATAGCGCGGATCTACCATAACAATCTCCTTATAATACGGCGCCAGAAACGGAACAAAACTATTTGCGAAAGAATCTTTTAGCAATAATAGCGTCTTATCACTCGCTGCTGTCGTCTTAATATCAATCAGAGACGCATTGCCTCCCAAGAATACGCCATACTTATCCTTCGTCTTTAATTTAGAAGAATCATATAAAGATGTGCGCCGTTTCTGTTCTTCCACATAATTTACAATTACATCAACATTATTTTCTTTCGGAATATAGATTTCTATTTCTTCCATTTCTTTTTGTTCAAAACCACTTGTACTAGCCAGCACTCCATTAAACTTTGTCGTAACCGGATATTTATCATAACCGCCTGCTGCCTTTGTGTCAATCTCTAATGTTTCCGCCGCTGCCAGAAATGTCTTATACGCCCCCAGGCTCGTCCAATGGTGATCTGTCTGATAATAAATTTTCTTATCTTTTGCCTTGCTCAGCGGAGTAACTCCATCAATCCAGTGTACCTCGTCTGCCAATTGCGTTTTCACCTTTTCAAACATTTTCGCCTGATCTTTCTTTTCTGCAAATACTGGCAACGCATCCTGCAGGATTTCAGATGCATCCGGTACAAGAAGAAATGAAGTTCGTATCTCGCTTCTGCTCTTGACAAATTCATTGACTGCCTTAATATTTTCCTTCAAAAGCTTCGCATCCGGCACGACAAGTTCTTCCATCAGCTGCCCCTTTTTCCATGGAAAACTCCATTTTCCAGACGCTTCCGCCAAACTGCTTCAGAGATACATTCATTTTTCGCCACAGATTTCTTCCGGCAAACTGGTCAGACTGCCATGACTCAAATTGTTTCATGTAGCTTCCATTCAAAACACTTTCCGCTGTCAGCTTTGGTTTCTGTGTCAGCGATCGATTTTCTTCTTCAGAAACTGCCTTATCCTTTACAAATACATTCACAACCAGGAATAGCAAGATGCAGGCAAGAAACAGACAACCTAGCATGATATCTGCTTTCCTTCTCTGCTGCTTTCGTTTTTCTCTTCCCACAGCATCTGTCCCTCCTTAAAATCTAAAATACAAAAATGGATTAAATGAATCGGTAATCAGACATGATATCGATATCAAAAACAGAAACAGATAGATCCCATCCGTAATCCATTTGGAAGATGTCTCATATCCAAAATGATTCAGCAGCCTGATCGGAATCTTCGTTGAGCCAAGAATTCCTGCAATCCACAAAAGCCAGTGAGATGTCAGCGTAAACACAGTTACTGCCCCTGCAACTCCTTTCGTTCCAATCCCGATCATCATTCCCAGATAACGGAATGCTTCCTGAAGTCCTGTACTAAAGAAAAATACCCAGCCCACAAGTACAACCACAAGTGCATACAGATGACGCATTGCCCCCGGCATTTTCTCTATCCATTTTCCCCAAATATATTTTTCCAAAATCAAAAAGATTCCATAGTAAAATCCCCAGAACATAAAATTCCACGCTGCTCCATGCCAGAATCCGGTCAATGTCCAGACGACAAGCAGATTAAAAATATGTCTTTCTTTCGGCACCCGGTTGCCTCCAAGCGGAATGTATACATATTCCCTGAACCATGTACTGAGAGAGATATGCCATCTGCGCCAGAAATCCGTAATAGAATTTGCTGTATAAGGATAATCAAAATTCTTCTTCAATTCAAAACCGAACATTTTGCCAAGACCGATCGCCATATCTGAATAACCGCTGAAATCAAAATAAATCTGAAGCGCATAAGCTGCCGCTCCAATCCATGCTGTCAGAAGATATAAGGAAGTCCCTCCTGAAAATGCTCCGTAGATTTCTTCAAAGATCTTTCCCATTCCATTCGCGAGAATCACCTTTTTGCTCAACCCGATAATAAAGAATCTGACGCCTGCACCGAATTTCGCCGGAGACATCTTGCGATGCCGCAGCTGCTCTTCAATATCAATATAACGAACGATAGGACCTGCGATCAGCTGTGGGAACATTGAGATATAAAGCGCAAAGTTCAAAATATTTTTCTGCGGCTTTACTTCTCCCCGATATACATCAATCAGATAAGAGATTGCCTGAAAGGTATAAAAGGAAATTCCAATCGGCAATCCTAATTCCCGGTAAGAAATATTAACCGGAAGCACTGCATTTACAATTTCAATAAAGAAACCGCAGTATTTAAAAAATCCAAGCAACAGTAAATTCGCTGCCAAAGCCCAGATCAGACTTCGTTTCGCCCTTGCCTTTTCTCCAAGATTTTCAAAAATTTCTTTTCCGCAAAAATAATTCAGAAAGATCGATAAGATCATCAAAATAACATAAACCGGTTCTCCCCATGCATAGAAGAACAGACTCGCAAACATAAGAATCACATTGCGGAAACGTTCCGGAACAATCAGATTCAGCGCAATCGTAGCCGGAAGAAATATAAAAATAAATGTAATACTGCTAAACAGCATTTTCTTTCCCTCCTAAAGTGCTTTTGTAAATGCTTCCCGATAACTATTGCTGTCCGGCGATATTGCAAGAAATACATAAGTTCCCCGGACACTTTTCTGCGCTTCTTTCAGCATTTTTACCTGTTCAGGCGCATAACCCTCAAAGACATTTTTCCGTTCTTCGATTCGTTTTTCAATCGCATCCTCAAGTTCTCTTGCCTGTTCTGTGTTTTTCGCTTTCACAACTAACACTTCTTCCGCTGACATACTTGATGTGGAAACATACATCATTACTCCATCGTAATCCGCGCCATTCAAGCCGTAATATCTTTTCAGTCCCTGACTGCTCACATCCTTCATGTGCTCTGTATCGATTTTTTTCTCCATCGCCTGTTTTACTTCTTTGAACGGTCTGTTACTACCGCTCATATATACAAACACAAGTGCAGTATAAATAATAATACATCCGGCAAAAATATATTTCCAAACTACCGTACTGCCCGGACCTCTTTTTCTTCTGTCCATAGCTTCCTCCCCCTCAGGTTTTCATTTTCTCTGGCGCTCAGTTCCTCTGGGCAAATTTAAAAATTGCCACAAGAACTGTGGCAATTAAAACATACTTTATAATTCCATTCTCCCTACGCTTTATTATAGTAACCTTTCATAAGATATGCAAGACCTATCTCTGCCAGATACTCCTTTGAATCATTCTTTTTCATCTTATTTGGTTACAAGAACAGTCGCATACCCATCCCGTTTCAAACGCCGCTCCAATGCCGCTGCATCTGCAAGGCTGGATTCATTCCCTGCCTGAACGAGAAAAAGTCCATCCCGTTCATAAATAGCTGCCGAATATCCTTCTTCCAATAACTCATTCAGCATCCGGTTAGCATTATCCGGATTTCGGAAGGCCCCTGTCTGTACACGATAAACTTTCTCTTCGCTTTCACCGGTATCTTCTTGAAGTACATCAAGAATTCCGTCTGCAATCGCTCTTGCAGTTGCGTCAAAATTCTGGTCAAACAGTTTGTTATCTGTATCTGAATTGATAAATCCTGCTTCCACGAGAATTGCAGGCATCTTCGTTCTGCGAAGTACTACGAGATTCGGACGTTCTTTCACTCCCAGATTTACATATCCGACAGTCTCCAACTGGTCTGCAATTTCCTCTGCCATCTCATTTTTTAAACCGCTCTTATCATAAACAAGCACTTCCACGCCGGAAACTGCATTCGCCTGCGGATAAGAATTGCGATGGATCGATACGAAGAAATCTACTCCGGCATTATTGGCTTCCATCGCCTTTTCATATGGAGTTTCATACACATCCGTTGTTCTTGTGTACTCCACGCGGATTCCATTCTCCTGCAGGATCTGTCCCACCGCCATAGCAAGCTTTAGTGTATCATCTTTTTCTCTTCTCTCCTGGTAAACAGCTCCCGGATCTTTTCCCCCGTGTCCGGCATCGATCATTACCGTATAAGCCATACTTTCAGGCCCCTTATATGCTTCTTCATTTTACTATATGCCAAACGCCAGAACCCGTGCAGTTTTCCTAAAATAATTCAGTCAGTTTTCCTCTTGCACTTTGCTCCTTCTGCAAGTATTATGAATATGGAAGAAAACTATTTCTATGAAAACATTTTAAGCGAAAGAAGTCAGAATGCCTGCTTTTTCCGGCGGCATTTACGCAATAAAAAAGGAGAGAATCGCATGTCATTAAATGATTACCAAAAGGCTGCCAAAATGGGCAAACGGGAAATGAATCTCCGCACACTCAAGGGAGAGAATCCTTACCTCCCATCTTTAGACGATATCATCAAACGCGGAGATATTGCCTCAGAAGTTCCCCTCGGTATCGTACAGATCCTACTGACCGGATCGTAGGTACGAAATCAAGTGATCGCCGCAATGCATTTGCTGCAAATTTCATGCCGGTACTTGAAGAAAGATCTGAATTTGCTATTAAATGGATCTCCCTCTGTGAATCCCACATTCAGGAAGGGATTCGGGACCCGATCAAGGCTTACGAATATATGAACAAATTCTATGTCCAGGAAGGCAATAAGCGTGTCAGCGTTTTGAAGTACTTCGGTGCAGTTTCCATTGTAGGGCAAGTAATCCGTCTCATTCCGCAGCGAACAGAAGAAAAAGAAAACAAGATTTATTTTGAATTTCTTGATTTTTATGAACTGTCAGAAATTAACTATATCTGGTTTACAAAAGAAAAAAGTTTTGCAAAATTACAGCGTCTCGTCGGAAAAATGCCGGACGAACGCTGGACAACGGAAGATCGTTTGAAATTCAGCTCTATCTTGTCCCGCTTTACAGCGCTTTACGATACCGATGACCTCGGTGAATTGACCATTGGCGATGCATTTTTATCTTTCATCGAACTCTATGGCTATGAAGAGGTATACAATATGCCTACTTCTTCTCTCAAGCGTCTGATCAAGAATCGTCAGGAACAGTTGGAAGCGTTTGCCAGCAATCAGCCGCTTCAGCTTCGCATGAATCCGACCGAGGAGAAAACAAATCTTTTAAAACTTCTTCTCCCGGGAACAAAATCTACATTGCGGGTAGCATTTATCCATGAAAAATCTTCTGAAACCTCTGCCTGGACCTATTCCCATGAATTAGGCCGCATGCATCTGGATGATACATTTGCAGAACAGATTGAGACGTTCGCCTACAATAATGCTACTCCGGACAACATTGACGTACTGCTTCAGGATGCGATCGCCCAGGGAAATGATATCATTTTCACTACTTCCCCTCCGCTTTTGCTTCCAAGTATTAAAGCAGCCATCGATCATCCTAATGTCAAGATCCTGAACTGCTCGCTCAATGCCTCTCATCAGTACATCCGCACCTACTATGCCCGCATGTACGAGGCCAAATTCCTCATGGGCGCCATTGCCGGTGCGGTTTCAGAATCCAATGACCTTGGCTATATCGCCGATTACCCGATCTATGGTATGGTTGCAAATATTAATGCCTTTGCATTGGGAGCCAAGATGATTAACCCACGGGCTAAAGTACATTTGAAATGGTCTACCCTCAAAGACTCGCATCCTATTGATGAATTTGAAGAAGAAGGAATCTCCTGTATCCTCGGCCAGGACATGATTATTCCGGGCCAGGCTTCCCGCTATTTCGGTCTCTTCAAAATGCAGGAGGAACACATTACCAATCTGGCAATTCCGGTATGGCATTGGGGAAAATTTTATGAGAAAATGATCGATACCATTTTAAACGGCTCCTGGAAAAACGATGAAAGCAAAACAGCTACCGGGGCTGTGAATTATTGGTGGGGAATGTCTTCGGATGTAATTGAGATTATCTGCTCTCAGCATCTTCCACTTGGCACAAACCGCCTTGTTGAACTTCTCAAAGAGACAATCTGCAAGGGAGAATTCACACCATTCCGCGGTGTACTATACTCCCAGACCGGAATTGTGCAGAAGGATGAATCTGCTGTTCTCTCTCCTGAGGAGATCATTACAATGGACTGGCTGGCAGAAAATGTCGTTGGACATATTCCAAAACCGGATGAGCTGGTCGATCATGCCAAACCTGTCATCTTATCTCAGGGCATCGGCACTACAACATCAAAGGAGTAACACAGCAAATGAAAATACTAGCTATTGCAGACGAAGAATCCCGGTATCTCTGGGATTTCTTCGATAAGAGCAAGCTGGAGGGAATTGACCTGATACTCTCAGCCGGGGATCTTGATCCGCGATACTTGTCATTTCTCGCCACATTTACTCATGCGCCTGTTCTGTACGTCCACGGAAACCATGATTCCATCTACGACACGGTTCCGCCGGAAGGCTGTATCTGCATAGATGATGATATTTATGTACACAACGGAATTCGAATCCTCGGACTTGGCGGTTCTATGCGCTATTGTCCTGGAAAATACCAATATACGGACCGGGAAATGTCCGCGCGGGTAAGAAAACTCTGGTGGAAACTCAAGCGGCGCCGGGGCTTTGACATTCTTCTCACTCACGCTCCGGCCTATCAGCTCAATGACGGTCGGGATCTCCCGCATCAGGGATTCCGGATTTTTAATAAACTGATGCAGAAATACCAGCCGCGCTTCTTTTTGCACGGACATGTTCATTTAAGCTACGGCCGTCAGCATATGCGCTATGACAAATTTGAAGAAACCCACGTCATCAATGCATTTGAACGCTGTGTCTTTGATTTTGATGACGAAAATCTTGCCCAGCATATCCGCTGATACTATTTTCAACCGATCTTGCTCATACAAAATAATGGAATATTAAAATGGAGGATACTTTAACATGATAAAATTAATTGCCAGCGATATGGACGGCACTGTTCTGAGAAACGGAGCTCAGGAACTCCCGGAAGGATTTACTGATCTGATCTTGCGTCTGAAAGACTGCGGAGTTCATTTCGTTGCTGCCAGCGGACGCCAGTATCAGAATCTTCGCCGCCTCTTTGGTCCGATCCAGAATGAGATTTCTTACATTGCAGAAAACGGTTCTCTCTGTACTCACGAAGGAAAAATTTTCTATCAAGGCGAAATCGATCATTCTCTCGGACTTGAAATTATTAAAGAAATCAAAAAAATACCTGAATTGGAAATCGCTCTCGCCTGCGAGAGAACTACTTATGTAGAACATAAAAATCCTGAATTTCTTCGCTATCTGCGCGAAGAAGTAAAATACGACATCACTCCGGTGGATGACTTCTCTTCTGTCACAGATCCATTTTTAAAGATCGCTGTCTGTGACTTTCAGGGCAGTTCCCGCTATGACAGTCATTTTCGTGAACTCTTCAAAGAGCGGATTAATGTAGTTACCTCCGGTAATCTCTGGTTTGATTTCATCGCACCAAACGCCAACAAAGGTCTGGCATTACAGAGCCTAATGGATCAGCTTCATGTGAAGAAACGGGAATGTATGGCATTCGGAGATGAATATAACGATGTGGAAATGCTTCTTACTGCCGGCTCAAGCTATGCCATGAAGACCTGTGCTCCCGGCGTTGACCGTTTTGCCACGGCTACTACCGCCACCGTGGAAGAAGTTCTTGAAGAACTTTTAGAAGAATACGAATAAAAAGCCTCCGGCAGAATCTCATATGGTTCTGCCGAAAGCTTTTTTATGAATATTTATAAGTAGTCCCTTTCTTCCGTTGTTTCAGTTCTGTCAATCATGACAGCAGCGGTTCTTCCTCAAACCGGATACCGTCACCGGCTTTTCCATCTGTTTCAAATACGATGATCTCATTCTTTCCTTCTCGAAGAAGCGGCGCCGGAATATACAGCCGTTTCTGTGGTCCGATCTCCCAAAAACGTCCCAGATTTTTTCCATTGATAAGTACACAGCCATGCCCAAATCCCGGAAGCTCCAGAAACGTATCCGCTGGCTCATCAACTGTTAATTCAAAATGATAAAATGCCGGACCTTCTTTATATTCCTTTGAGAAATCCACTTTCTCAATATTATTCAGAGGAAGCGGGTAAATATCCCATCCATTCTGGAATGCCCAGTTAAACCAGACGCCTTTCGTAATCCCTTTCTTCTGATCTTCAATCTGCGGCCCGTAATTGACGCGGCCAAGATTCTCCATCAAAATATCAAACTGTGCGCCTTCCCGCTCCAGATGAAGTTCTCCATTTTTCTCCAGTTCTTTGTCATATCGGATTTCTACCTGCTTCTCATCTGCAAAGATATTTGCCCGGTCACCTCCGCCCATGATTTTAAATTCACTGAAATCTTTCTGTGTGCCAAGTTTTGTCCGGTAAAGGATAAATCCATAGTCTTGTCCCACTTCTTCCATGGACTGTGTCCACTGACTATGTACCGGTGTTGAAAGATCATCAAGGACAGAAAAAAGACTCACTTTCTTATCTGCCTGTACGTTTCCATAAGCTTTTCGTTTAATCTTTGTTGTAAACTCTACTTCCGGAATCTCTGTATATTTACTGATCACATCACGGAAACGGAAATATTTCTCTGTCATGCGTCCATCTTCTGACAGTACCGCATCATAATCGTAAGATGTCGTATCCGGTGTCAGACATGAGGCATAATTGGAACCATTCATAAATCCAAAATTTGTGCCTCCGTGGAACATATAGAAATTAACATTTCCCTGCTGCAGCATCTCATCCAGATCTTTTACATTCTGTTCCAAATCCGATGTCATATGTGTTTCTCCGCCCCAGTGATCAAACCATCCTGCCCAAAACTCCATACACATAAGTGGCTGATCACCGATATATTCTTTCAGAAACTGAAATCTGTCTTTTGTATTCGAGCCAAAATTAGCTGTTGCCCATACGCCTTCCATCGTTCCCTTATCCATCATCTCTTTTCGCGGTCCATCCGCAGTAAAAAATGGAACTTCTGCACCGTTTTCCCGCATAAGAGATGCCAGATGTTTCAGATATTCTTTATCTGTTCCGTAGGAGCCATATTCATTTTCAACCTGCATAAGAATAATCGGGCCACCCTTTGTGCATTGAAGCGGCGTCAATATTTTGAACAGCTCTTTATAATAGCTTGCAACACAATCCATGTACACCGGGTTGTCTGTGCGCAGGCGAATTCCCGGCTTTGTCAAAAGCAGGATGGAAAACCGCCAAACTCCCACTCCGCACAAATATACGGTGACGGTCTCACAATGACCCACAGTCCAAGCTCCCCGGCTGTCCTGATAAATCTTCCAAGATCTGCTATTCCTTCAAAGCAGAATTCGTTCTCTCTTGGTTCATGTACATTCCAGGCCACATACGTTTCCACAGTATTACAGCCCATCGCTTTTAATTTTTCCAGACGGTCACGCCAATATTCCGGCACAACGCGATAATAATGGATTGCTCCTGAAATAATCTGAAAAGGTTCTCCATCCAGATACAATTTATCTTTTACTTCAAATCTGTGGTTCATTTCTTTATGCCTCCGTATCATGTATTTTTATTTCTCCGGCAGATTTAAGTTTGCAAGCGCTGCTGCAAATGCATTATTGATCGGCTCCGCCGCCTCTTTCTTCTGTTGGTTTAGATATTTCTGTACGTCTCTCTTGCTGACGCCTTTTCCTTCCTTCGCCCGTCTCGCTTCAAATGCAGACAGTTTCTCCTTATAACCGCATGCGCAAATGAATGTCTGAGCATCGCCTTTTCCATAAAGTTCCATTCGTTTATGGCATTTCGGACATCTTGCATTTGTCGTACGGGCCACCGTCTCCCGATAACCACATTCTCTATCCTGACAGACTAACATCCTGCTGTTTTTTCCATTTACCGCCAACATCGGTTTCCCACACTGCGGACATTTCTTATTCGTTACATTATCATGTCGGAATGTACCTTTCCCCAGCTTAATCTCTTCTACGATTTCCTGCGTATATGCATCAATTTCCCGCATAAATGTACTTGCTTTCATCTGACCTTTCGCGATCTTAGAAAGCTTCATCTCCCAGTCTGCAGTCAGCTCCGGCTGTTTTAATCCCTCCGGTACGAGTTCCAGTAGCTGTTTTGCTTTTGATGTAATAAAAATGTCCTTGCCCCGCTTCTCCATTAAAAAACTGTTAAACAGCTTCTCGATAATATCCGCGCGGGTTGCCACCGTTCCAAGTCCTCCAGTTTCTCCCAATGTCTTTGCCGCCTTTGCGTCTTTCGTTGTCATATATTTTACCGGATTTTCCATCGCAGAAAGAAGAGTTGCTTCATTAAACGGCGCCGGCGGCTTCGTCTTTCCCTCTGTAATTTCATAGCGCAGTACCGGAATCTGGTCGCCGGTTTCTACATTCGGAAGCGTTTGATCTCTCAGATCATCTGTTTCCTCTTCCTGCTCCCATTCCTCTTCATACGCAGCCAGCCAGCCAGACTTCTTCATGACCTTTCCCTTTGCCGCAAATGTCTCACCGGCAGCTTCTGCCCTAAGCACTGTCTGCTCATATTCTGCTGCCGGCAGAAGCACTGCTACAAATCTCCTTACGACAAGATCGTAGATTTTTCTCTCATCACTCGTCATATGCTCCAACTGTACAAACTGTTCTGTCGGTATAATTGCATGGTGATCGCTTACTTTAGCATCATCCACGAAACGCTTGTCCGCCCGGATCTCCCGGTTGATCAGCGGTTCCGCCACTTTCCGGTATGGTCCGACACTACACGCTTTTAAACGTTCTTTCAGTGTTCCGACAACATCGGAACTTAAATATCTGGAGTCCGTTCTCGGATAAGTCAGCACTTTATGGTTCTCATACAGCCTCTGCATAATATTCAATGTTTCCTTTGCCGAGAATCCGAAACGCTTATTTGCATCTCTTTGAAGTTCTGTCAAGTCATAAAGCCCCGGCGCATACGTCTTTTTTGATGTCCGATCCACTTTTGTTATGACAAGACTTTCTCTCTCCAGCTGTTTCTTCATCTGTTCTACCCGTGTTTTATCAAACGTGCGTCCGCTTCCCGACCGCTCCTCCTGCCACTGGAACGTAATTCCTTTTGATACTGCCCTCATACCATAATAACTCTGAGGTTTGAAATTCCTAATCTCCTCTTCTCTCTTTGCAATCATGGCAAGTGTCGGTGTCTGTACACGTCCGCAGGAAAGTTGGGCATTATATTTACAAGTCAGCGCTCTCGTTCCATTCATTCCAACGAGCCAGTCAGCCTTCGCTCTGGCAGATGCAGCATGATAAAGATTCTCGTAATCTTTTCCATCCTTCAAATTAGCAAATCCGTCCCGGATTGCTTTATCTGTTACAGAAGAAATCCACAATCGCCGGATTGGCTTTGACACATGGGCTTTCTCAAGAATCCACCGCGCCACAAGCTCTCCTTCCCGTCCTGCATCTGTCGCAATAATGATCTGAGATACATCTTTTCGAAAAAGCTGTGCTTTTACAAGCTGGTATTGCTTCCCTGTCTGACGAATCACTACTAGCTTCCATTCTTTTGGCATCATCGGAAGATAATCCATCTTCCATTCTTTCCAGCCTGTTTCATATTCCTCCGGATCTGCCAGCGTTACGAGATGCCCAAGTCCCCATGTGACAATATATTTCTCTCCTTCAATTGCTCCCTGAATCTGCTTTTTACATCCAAGTACCCGGGCAATATCCCGGCCTACAGATGGTTTCTCCGCAATTACTAATGACTTCATTATGCTTCCTCTTTTGTCTTTCGTTTTAAATAAACGTCGATATCTTCGATGATTTTCTCCGGAATCTTCTCAGGTACCGGAAATACTGCTGAATTTAACATCCGCTGACAGAACAGCAGAATAAATGCTGTTGTGCGGGAAAGATTATCAAATCCCACCTGATTCAGATCATCATTTCGGTGATGGATCTTAACGCCTCCCTCGATTCCTACGCGGAAGAAATTTACCGCCGGGATTCCGGCATCCGTAAACGGAATCGAATCGCTTGAGTAAATGGACTGTCTTACTGTGATTGGAAAACCTACTTCCTTTGCAAGGTAATCAATCATATGGCAAAGGCTCTGGTCTGCCATAACACACGCCTTATCTGCTCCCAGAAGCGGCGCTGCCAGATCTACATTGATCATAAAACGAATCTGTTTCAGCTCCTCTTCATGGGCTTTCACAAATGCCTTGCTTCCCACAAGTCCTCTCTCTTCTGCTGAAAACCAGATAAATTTCAGATTTCGTTTTGCCGGATGTTCCTTAAAATATTTCAAAAGTTCAATCAAGATTGCCGAGCCGGCTCCATTGTCGTACACTCCTGGACTAAACTGTGCCGAATCATAATGTCCGCCAAGCACGATTGTTTCCCCGTTTTCTTCTGTTCCAGGCACTTCTGCAATAATGTTATGAGCCGGCCACTGTCCTTCTTCCTGTGTAAGCTTCAGCACAACTTCTTTCGGATTTTCTTTCACAAGCGCCAGCGCATCTTCCGCCCGGAGATTGATTCCCGGAATGACTCCGAATTTCCTTGCCCAGTCGTAGAGTTCACAGTCCGGAAGATCTGTTTTACTGCGGTCATCAATAATTGTCCCGGTAAATGTAATAAAGCCTTTTACTTGTGCCCGAATCAACCTTTCATATACTTCCGGTGTCAGTCTGCGGTTCAGGAGAACAATCTTTCCTTTCGCATCCATCAGATCTGCTTCTTCTGCATCCTGAGCATAATGAAACGGCGCCCAGATTCCGGATTCCGGTGTAGAACCAGACATCATGTATCCTCCTGCCTCATAGGTTTTGCCGCCAAACTTAAGCGATGCCTGGTGAATCACTGCATGATCCATCATAAATTCTTCTACTTCCGGTACGATTCCGATTTTACGGATTTCACTGCAGATTAGCTGAACTGCTTCTAACTCTGCCGGTGTACAGCTTTCCCGGACAAAACTCAGTTTCTGCATTACATTAAATGCAAGTCTCCCTATCTCTCTCTGTTTCTCTATTTCCACTTGCTTTTCTTCCATGTCTCTTTCCTCCCAGTCATTTTCTATAATGTAATATAATATGGACAAATATCTTCATAGTGACCGTCTTTCATTCGAAAACCGCCTTTAATCACGCCAAGCTGCTCAAATCCAATCTTTTCATATAAGTGTCTTGCCGCGCCGTTTGTACGAACAACCGCATTAAACTGCAATACTCTGTACCCATAAATCTTCCCCTGCACCATACAGTCTCGTACAAGCATCTCACCGATGTGTTTTCCTCTGCTCTCCTTGTCTACCGCATAGCTTGCATTACAAATATGTCCGCATCTTCCCACATTATTTGGATGCAGAATATATAATCCGTAAATTCTTCCGGTCTCTTTCTCTTCTGCCACCCCGGTATATGTCTGACTCTTAAAAAATTCCAGCCCGGTTTCTCTTGTCAATTCTTCTTCCTGTGGAAATGCAATTCCTTCTTCCACAATATCATTCCAGATTCTGATCATCTGATCTAAATCCTCTTCCTCAAACTTCCGAACACAAATACTCATTTCCCTGCCTCCTTCTGGCTGATTTTTGAGATAATCATTCGAATCATCTGCTAAAACTTTACTTCGCTACTGTCAAGTTTATCACATAGAAATAGAAAAGTACATGGATTTCCCAGAGACAAACTGCATGAAATTTTCTCAAAATTATATACAAAATGGGCACAGCCCTTTCGGACTGCACCCATCATTTATTTCCTTGATTCAATTAATTAATCACCATTGCAGTGATCTTATAATTCCTCATTTTCTGAAGCAATCGCTTCCTCTTCCACAGCAGATTCTTCTGTTTCTTCTAATACAAATTCATCAGAAAATCCGTCTGCAAATTCCACTGTTTCTTCTACGGCTGCTGCAGTTTCCTCGCCTTCTTCGAAGGCGTCCATTTCTTCTTCCATGCCTGTATCAAGTTTAACGTCACGGTATTTTCTCATACCTGTTCCGGCTGGGATCAGCTTACCGATCAGAACGTTTTCTTTCAGACCGATCAGCGGATCGACTTTTCCTTTGATAGCAGCTTCTGTCAGAACTTTTGTTGTCTCCTGGAAGGAAGCAGCTGATAAGAATGAATTTGTTGCTAAAGAAGCTTTTGTAATACCAAGCATTACCTGCTCGCCTGTTGCCGGTTCTTTTCCATCTGCAACCAGCTCTTTATTCGTTGCTTCAAAATCAAGAATATCAACCATTGTTCCCGGAAGGAATTCAGAATCTCCGTTTTCTTCGATACGAATCTTCTTCAGCATCTGACGCACAATGACTTCGATATGCTTATCATTGATTTCTACACCCTGAAGACGGTATACTCTCTGAACTTCCTGGATCATATAATCCTGAGCTGCTCTCAAGCCTTTGATTCTTAAGATATCATGTGGGTTTACACTACCTTCTGTCAGTTCATCACCGGCTTCCAGAACAGCACCATCCTGAATCTTAATACGGGAACCGTATGGGATCAGATATGCCTTTGTCTCACCTGTTTCTCTATTTTCAACGATGATCTCACGTTTCTTCTTTGTATCATTAATTGTAGCTACGCCGCCAAATTCTGTGATGATTGCAAGACCTTTCGGTTTTCTTGCCTCGAAAAGCTCTTCGACACGAGGAAGACCCTGTGTGATATCGTCACCGGCTACACCACCTGTATGGAATGTACGCATGGTCAGCTGTGTACCTGGTTCACCGATAGACTGTGCCGCGATAATTCCGACAGCCTCACCTACCTGTACCGGCTCACCTGTTGCCATGTTGGCACCATAACATTTTGCACAGATTCCGACACGGCTCTTACAGCTTAAGATTGTACGGATCTTTACTTTTGTCAGGTGTTCGCCATTCTCATCCACACCATATTTCATAACGGCTTCTGCACGTTTTGGTGTGATCATATGGTTTGCTTTTACGATGACATTGCCATCTTTATCTTTAATTGTCTCACAAGAATAACGTCCTGTAATACGTTCCTGAAGACTTTCGATTTCTTCATTTCCGTCCATAAATGCATGTACATACATTCCCGGAATCTCTTCGCCTTCTCCTGCACAGTCCACTTCACGCACGATCAATTCCTGAGATACGTCAACAAGACGTCTTGTCAGGTAACCAGAGTCGGCTGTACGAAGCGCTGTATCGGAAAGACCTTTACGAGCACCGTGGGCAGACATGAAGTACTCCAATACGTCAAGTCCTTCACGGAAGTTAGACTTGATAGGAAGCTCGATCGTACGTCCTGTTGTATCAGCCATCAAACCACGCATACCTGCAAGCTGTTTGATCTGTTTGTCAGAACCACGGGCTCCGGAGTCAGCCATCATGTAAATATTGTTGTATTTATCAAGACCGGATAGCAGGGCTTCTGTCAGCGCCTCGTCAGTTGCTTTCCATGTCTCAACAACTTCTTTATAACGCTCTTCTTCTGTAATAAGACCACGTTTGAAGTTCTTTGTGATACGGTCTACAGTATCCTGTGCTTCCTGGATCATCTGCGGTTTCTGCGGCGGCACTGTCATATCAGAAATAGATACCGTCATAGCAGCTCTCGTAGAATATTTGTATCCGATCGCCTTTACATTATCCAATACTTCTGCAGTTGCTGTTGCACCATGTGTATTGATAACTTTTTCAAGAATCTTCTTCAACTGTTTCTTACCAACAAGGAAATCAATTTCCGGAAGAAGCTCATTACCTTCGATTGTTCTGTCAACAAATCCAAGATCCTGCGGAATGATCTCATTGAACAGAAGACGTCCAAGTGTAGACTCAATGGTTCCTGTCTTTATCTCTCCGTTCGGAAGTGTCTTTGTCATACGAACTTTAATCTTGGAATGCAATTTGATGATACCGTTTTCATAAGCAAGAATTGCTTCATTCACGCTCTTGAAGAACTTGCTCTCACCTTCTGCACCAGGTCTTTCCTGTGTCAGATAGTAAATACCAAGTACCATATCCTGTGAAGGAACGGCTACCGGACCACCATCAGAAGGTTTCAAAAGGTTGTTCGGAGAGAGCAGAAGGAAACGGCACTCTGCCTGTGCTTCTACAGATAACGGAAGATGAACAGCCATCTGGTCACCGTCGAAGTCGGCGTTGAACGCTGTACAAACAAGCGGATGCAATTTGATTGCCTTACCTTCTACAAGGATCGGTTCAAACGCCTGAATACCAAGTCTGTGCAGTGTAGGAGCACGGTTTAGCATAACCGGATGCTCTTTAATAACGTCTTCTAAGACATCCCATACTTCCGGCTGCAGACGCTCTACCATTTTCTTTGCATTCTTAATATTATGTGCTGTACCATTTGCCACAAGTTCTTTCATAACAAACGGCTTAAACAGCTCAATTGCCATTTCTTTCGGAAGACCACACTGATAAATCTTCAGTTCCGGTCCTACAACGATAACAGAACGTCCTGAATAGTCAACACGTTTACCGAGAAGGTTCTGACGGAAACGTCCTGATTTACCTTTCAGCATATCAGAAAGTGATTTCAAAGCTCTGTTTCCAGGTCCTGTTACCGGACGGCCGCGGCGGCCATTATCGATCAGCGCATCAACAGCCTCCTGAAGCATTCTCTTCTCGTTGCGGACAATAATATCCGGAGCGCCGAGTTCAAGAAGTCTTCTCAGACGGTTGTTACGGTTGATGATTCTTCTATATAAATCATTCAGGTCAGATGTTGCGAAACGTCCTCCGTCTAACTGAACCATTGGACGAAGATCCGGCGGGATAACCGGAATCACATTCATGATCATCCACTCCGGCTTATTGCCTGATTCGCGGAACGCCTCAACTACTTCCAGACGTTTTACGATTCTTGCACGCTTCTGTCCAGTAGCGCCTTTCAGTCCTGCCTGTAATTCTTCATATTCTTTTTCAAGGTCAATTGCCTGTAAGAGTTCCTGAATGGCCTCTGCGCCCATTCCGACACGGAAAGCGCTTCCCCATGTCTCTCTTGCTTCCTGGTACTCCTGTTCAGATAATACCTGTTTGTACTGAAGGCTTGTTTCTCCCTTATCAAGTACAATATAAGAAGCAAAGTAGAGCACTTTTTCAAGTGTTCTTGGAGACAGATCAAGAATCAGTCCCATACGGCTTGGAATTCCCTTGAAATACCAGATGTGTGACACCGGAGCAGCAAGGGCGATATGACCCATGCGCTCACGACGTACACTTGCTTTTGTTACTTCAACGCCACAACGGTCGCAGACAACGCCTTTGTAGCGGATTTTTTTATATTTACCACAGTGACATTCCCAGTCTTTGTTCGGCCCGAAAATTCTTTCGCAGAACAGACCGTCACGCTCTGGCTTCAGTGTTCTGTAGTTGATCGTCTCAGGTTTTGTAACCTCACCTCTTGACCATTCCAGAATCTTCTCAGGTGATGCCAGTCCGATTTTGATCGCATCAAATGTCATTGGCTGATATGTTTCATTATTTGTTGCTGTCATATTGGCACTCCCTTCTATTCTTCGTCGAGAATATCATCAAAATCATCAGCTTCGTCAAAATCTTCTGGGAAATCTTCTTCTATATCAACAAGCTCTTCTCCATCGAATTCCTGCTGACTGAATCCGTGTTCTCCGTACTGCTCTTCTTTGCGGAAGCCTTTATCTCCCTCAATGATTGAACGCAGATCTGTCTCGCCGTAATCTGACGCTTCCATGATCTCGACCTCTGTATTGTCCTCTCTGAGAACACGAACATCCAGTCCGAGAGACTGAAGCTCTTTCAGCAATACCTTGAAGGATTCCGGAATACCCGGCTCAGGGATATTATCACCTTTGATGATCGCCTCATAAGTCTTCACACGTCCGACAACATCGTCAGATTTTACAGTCAGGATTTCCTGTAATGTGTAAGATGCACCATAAGCCTCAAGTGCCCAAACCTCCATCTCACCGAAACGCTGTCCACCGAACTGTGCTTTACCACCGAGCGGCTGCTGTGTAACTAATGAGTAAGGACCTGTAGAACGTGCATGGATCTTATCATCTACCAGGTGGTGAAGCTTCAGGTAGTGCATGTGTCCAATTGTTACCGGACTGTCAAAATATTCTCCCGTACGTCCGTCTCTTAAACGAACTTTACCATCGCGTGACAGTGGTACGCCTTTCCACAATTTTCTGTGTTCTCTATTCTCATACAGATAATCAAGTACCTCCGGCAATAATTCTTCGCCATGTTTGTTCTTGAATTCATCCCATTCAAGATTTACATAGTCATTTGCCAGATCAAGTGTATCCATAATATCAATTTCGTTTGCACCATCGAATACCGGTGTTGCAATATTAAATCCAAGTGCTTTTGACGCAAGACTTAAGTGAATCTCAAGCACCTGTCCGATGTTCATACGTGAAGGCACACCAAGTGGGTTCAACACGATGTCCAGCGGACGTCCGTTCGGAAGGAACGGCATGTCTTCTACCGGAAGTACACGGGAAACAACACCCTTGTTACCGTGACGGCCGGCCATTTTATCTCCAACAGAGATCTTTCTCTTCTGTGCAATATAAATGCGGACTGCCTGATTTACTCCCGGAGACAGTTCATCTCCGTTCTCTCTTGTAAATACTTTCGCATCCACAACAATACCGTATTCTCCATGCGGTACTTTCAAAGAAGTATCTCTTACTTCGCGGGCTTTTTCGCCGAAGATCGCACGAAGCAGTCTCTCTTCTGCTGTCAGCTCTGTCTCTCCCTTCGGAGTTACTTTACCAACAAGAATATCTCCTGCGCGAACCTCTGCACCGATACGGATGATACCTCTGTCATCCAGATCTTTCAGCGCATCATCGCCCACACCCGGAATATCTCTTGTAATTTCTTCCGGTCCAAGCTTTGTATCACGGGCTTCTGCTTCATATTCTTCGATATGAACAGATGTATAAACATCATCCTGAACAAGTCTTTCACTTAAGAGAACCGCATCCTCGTAGTTATAACCTTCCCATGTCATGAAACCGATCAATGGGTTCTTACCAAGCGCAAGCTCTCCATTAGATGTAGAAGGACCATCAGCAATTACCTGTCCTGCCTCTACTCGCTCACCTTTGAATACGATCGGTCTCTGATTGTAGCAGTTACTCTGGTTGCTTCGCATGAATTTTGTCAGCTTATATACTTTCTTTGTTCCGTCATCATGACGAATTGTGATCGCATTAGAACAAGAACGCTCTACAACTCCGGCCTCTTCAGCAACAACACATACACCTGAGTCAACCGCTGCCTTTGCTTCCATACCAGTTCCGACTACCGGAGCTTCTGTTGTCAGAAGCGGCACTGCCTGACGCTGCATGTTTGATCCCATGAGCGCACGGTTCGCATCGTCATTTTCAAGGAATGGAATCAGGGCTGTAGCAACAGAGAACACCATCTTCGGAGACACGTCCATGTAATCGAACATTGTGCGTTCATACTCCTGTGTCTCTTCTCTGTAACGACCGGAAACATTCTTACGAATAAAATGTCCTTCTTCATCCAGCGGCTCATTCGCCTGTGCTACATGATAATTATCCTCTTCATCCGCTGTCATATAAACAACTTCTTCTGTAACACGCGGATTCTTCGGATCTGTTTTATCAATCTTTCTGTATGGCGCTTCAACAAAACCATACTCATTAATTCTCGCATAAGTAGCAAGGGAGTTGATAAGACCGATGTTCGGACCTTCAGGTGTCTCAATTGGACACATTCTTCCATAGTGAGAATAGTGAACGTCTCGAACCTCGAATCCGGCGCGGTCTCTTGAAAGACCTCCTGGTCCAAGTGCGGAAAGACGTCTCTTATGTGTCAGCTCACCAAGCGGGTTGTTCTGATCCATGAACTGTGACAGCTGGGAAGAACCGAAGAATTCTTTCACGGCTGCTGTAACCGGTTTAATGTTGATCAAAGACTGTGGAGAGATTCCTTCCAGATCCTGTGTTGTCATTCGCTCACGAACAACTCTTTCCAGTCTTGAAAGACCGATTCTGTACTGGTTCTGAAGAAGTTCTCCAACCGCACGGATACGTCTGTTTCCTAAGTGGTCGATATCATCGTCATTGCCCAAGCCATATTCCAGATGCATATTGTAGTTAATGGAAGCAAGAATATCTTCCTTTGTAATATGCTTCGGAACAAGTTCATGCATATTCTTATGAATTGCTTCTTTTAACTCGTCAATATCGCCTGCTGTCTCTTCAAGAAGCTGTGCAAGTACCGGATAGTAAACAAGCTCTGCCACTCCCACTTCTTCCGGATCGATATCTACAATTTTATCAAGCTCTACCGCCATATTAGACAGCACTTTGATATTGCGTTCTTCACCTTCAATCCAGACAAACGGAACAGCTGCGTTCTGAATCGCATCTGCCTTTTCCTTTGTGACTTCTTCACCCTTTTCAGCGATCACTTCGCCTGTCAGAGGGTTCACTACATCATCTGCAAGAACATGTCCGGTAATACGGTTTCTAAGAAGCAGTTTTTTATTAAATTTATAACGTCCTACTTTCGCAAGATCATAACGTCTTGCATCGAAGAACATACTTGTGATCAGACTTTCTGCACTGTCTACTGCAAGCGGCTCGCCCGGACGGATCTTTTTATATAATTCCAGAAGACCTTCCTGGTAATTCTCAGCAGTATCCTTTCCAAAGCTTGCCAGAATCTTCGGTTCTTCGCCGAATAATTCCAGAATCTCAGCATTAGTGCCGATTCCAAGTGCACGGATCAGAACTGTAACCGGCACCTTTCTTGTTCTGTCAACACGTACATAGAAAACGTCATTAGAGTCTGTCTCATATTCAAGCCATGCACCACGGTTCGGAATAACTGTGGAAGAATATAATTTTTTACCAATCTTATCATGAGAAATCGCATAGTAAATACCAGGAGAACGAACCAGCTGGCTGACGATAACACGCTCAGCTCCATTGATTACGAATGTACCTGTCTTTGTCATGATCGGCAGGTCTCCCATAAAAATCTCATGTTCATTAATTTCGTCTGTTTCCTTATTATAGAGTCTTACTTTCACCTTCAGAGGTGCTGCGTAAGTAGCGTCGCGCTCTTTACATTCTTCGATCGTGTACTTTGCATCTTCTTCACAGAATGTAAAATCTACAAATTCCAAACTTAAATGACCGCTGTAGTCGGCAATTGGTGAAATATCTTCAAATACTTCTTTCAATCCATAATCCAGAAACCACTTATAAGAATCTTTCTGGACTTCAATTAAATTCGGCATCTGTAATACTTCTTTTTGTCGGGAATAGCTCATTCGCATGCTTTTTCCACTATTGATGGGACGAATTCTGTTTTTCTCCATTGACGTTTCACTCCTTATATATTTTTCCTCTCCCTTGATGTAAACGCCCTGTTTATCGGGTTTTTCCATCAAAAAAGGATTTGTACTACCTGTTTAATCGCAAATTTATGGCATGATTTTCCACAATAATGCAACTTATAATATAGCACAAATCTGTCAAGACTGTCAATATATATTTTCACATTTTTAAAATATTTTTGAAATAAATTCCGAGATATTCCGATATGTATGATCCAACAGGATTCTATATGGCTTATGATAGGATTCTGATATCATTTTCTTCCAAAATAATAATAGAAATTTCTTGAGCCGGGCTTCCTTATAACCCCTGCACCACTTTGAAAAGAAAAGCAGGTCCCATTTGGAACCTGCTTTATAAATCTAAAGGTTAGATTATTTTAATGTAACTTCTGCACCTTCTGCTTCTAATTTAGCTTTGATTTCTTCAGCTTCTGCTTTAGAAACGCCTTCTTTGATTGCTTTTGGAGCTCCGTCAACTACTTCTTTAGCTTCTTTTAATCCAAGTCCTGTGATTTCACGAACAACTTTGATTACTTTAACTTTAGAAGCACCAGCTGCTGTTAATTCAACTGTGAACTCATCTTTTTCTTCTGCTGCTGCAGCTTCTCCGCCTGCTGCTGCAACTACTACACCTGCTGCTGCAGATACACCAAATTCTTCTTCACATGCTTTTACTAATTCGTTTAATTCTAATACAGATAATTCTTTGATAGCTTCAATAAATTCAGCTGTTGTTAATTTTGCCATTTTATTTACCTCCGTTAATTTTAGGGTTCTTTTTAAATTGATTACATTTTGTAATTATTCAGCTGCAGGAGCTTCTGCTTCTGCCGGCGCTGCTTCACAATTCTCTGCTCCACCTTTTTCAGCGATCTGATTAAGAACACGAGCAAGATTTGTAACTGGTGACTGTAAGCTTCCAAGTAATTTGGAAATAAGCTCGTCTCTTGAAGGAATCTTGGATAACTCTGTTAAACCGTTTACATCGTAAACTTCTCCTTCAACCACACCTGCTTTTAACTCTAATGCTTTCGCATCTTTTGCGAACTTGCAAAGGATTCTTGCCGGAGCTGTTGCATCATCTTTAGAAATTGCAATAGCGCTCGGTCCGTTTAAGAACTCGTCTAATCCAGCGAACTCTGTTCCTTCAAAAGCTCTTCTCATCATTGTGTTTTTGCAAACTTTGTAGATCACACCAGCTTCTCTTAACTGTTTACGAAGAGCTGTATCTTCTGTTACAGTAAGTCCACGGTAGTCAACTAACACAACAGATGCAGCATCTTTGATGTCTTCTGCAATTGCTGCTACTACTGGCTGTTTTACTCAACTTTTGCCATGATTAGTGCACCTCCTTATAGATTTTGCACTGCCAAAAAAAAGAACTTCCACGCCCTCGGACCTGGAAGTTCTGTAAATTCTTATAAATCGAATTCAAATCTTCCTCGGTAGGCGTCATCACCTTATGCCTTACGGCACCTACTGTCTTCGGCAGCTTTCTAAAATAGACTAACATAATGTTATTCTCTTGTCAAGGAATTTTTTCTTTTTTCTTTACATCTTTTTATTTACCTGAAGTTTTCTCCGAAAAATTTCTCTCAGACAGGGGCTGCTTAAAAATTCTCCTGTCATCCATCTCTACTTCAGATACTTCGTCGGAGCACTCCCGGTTACCCGCTTAAACACCGTACTGAAATAATTCTGATCTGCAAATCCAAGCATCTGAGCTGTCTGACTCACACTCTTCCCTTCTTCCAGCAAGCGGATCGCTCTCCGGATTTTAATTTGATTAAAGTATGTCATTAAACCGATTCCTGCATATCTGGAAAATGTCTTCTTTACCGCAGCCTCGCTCATTTGACAAAGTTCCGCCACTTTCCCCAGTGTCAGCCGCTCTTCCAAATGTTCTTCTAATACCTGGACAATCTTACGGTAATTTTCTGCTCCCGAAGAAACATAGGGCAACACGGTCGATGTATTTTCCTGCAGCGCTTTCAGAAGAAGCATTTCGAACTGAGCCACATAACGATGTGCTTCTATCTCTGCTCCCGCTTTGATCTTATGAATCAGTAAGCCTTGCTCTACTTCAAAAATATCATCCCGCGCCTGCATTAATTTGCTCAGAGTATCCAATTCTTCTTCCTTCAGCGCAAAACGTCTTTCTTTCATATCCGGCATCACATCTGCTGCAAAGGAAATCACAGCAATATGGGGGCGCGTTTTCCGCTCTGCCCATAACCGGTGAAATTCCATCGGCTTGTGAAGTACCGCCTGTCCTCGTTCCAACAGAAATACATCTTCTCCTGCCGTCACACCGAGTACGCCATCCAGCACACAGACAAACTCCCAAAAATCATGGGTTTCCCCGCCAAAATAATAATCTTCCTGGTAGATTGCCTCAAAAATTGTGAAAACGGATGTAAGTCGAATACATTTATCCACAACGCATCCTTTCATTGTCTTCTTCATCCACACTCTCTCCCTATACTATCCACATGCTGTTCATATACATAAGCCCATCCCCATGCTGTCCGTTATCATTGATGTCTTCTTTCCAGCTCCAGAAGATATTTCTTTACCTCAACTCCGCAGGCAAAACCTGAAATATCTCCGTTCTTGTGAATCACTCTATGACATGGAGTCACTATCAGAAGTGGATTCCGATTATTTGCCTGTCCAACTGCCCGCACCGCCTTCGGATTCCCGATTGCCATTGCTATCTCCTGATAACTTCTTGTCTCTCCGTAAGGAATTTCCCTAAGCGCAGCCCAAACTTGCTTTTGAAAATCGGTTCCTCCTTCCCGGATAGGAAGCCGAAACTCCCGGCGACGCCCTTCAAAATATTCCCGCAGCTGACAGTATGTCTCATATAAAAGATCCGAATGCTGTAAGTGTGAGATCTTCTGGTTGACACTTATCACGCCGTTTCTCTGCTCCAGATGTACTTTGCTTACGCTGTCTTTTTCTGTCGCTATTGTCAAATATCCTATCGGACTTTGAAATGTATACGTTTCCGTCATTTCTATCTCTTTCAATTCCGTTTCACCGCCTCGATTACATTTCTGTTTTCTTCGAGTATATCGCATAACAACCAAAAAAGAAAGAACAACCGCAGTCTCTGCATCACCACTCAGTATTATATTTTCTCCAGATAATATTCAAACGCTGTATCATCGCCTTTCACAGCAGGAAGAAGAAGACCTCCTGCCAGAAGCGCTTTTCCACTGATAGCTTTCTCCTTTGTCCCGCCTTTCACAAACTGATAACTTGCGTTCTCATCCAGCCCCTGAAGCGTGATCCGATGTCGAAGGACATTGGACTTTGCTCGAAATACTACCCCCTGCACAAGAACTTTACACTGATCTTCCGAGACAAATGCCCACGCCGCCAGTTCGTCCTGATACGGATTGCTCAGCCGGTAATAGCGCCCTTGATAAATCAAGTCCTGGTATTTCTTATAATTTGCTGTCTGCTCTGCAACCTTCTTCTTTTCCTCTTGACTCAACGTATTCAGATCAAGTTCATAACCAAAACTGCCCGCCATTGCCACTGTCCCCCTTGTATCAAGAGACGTGATCCGCCCTGTCTGATGATTCGGCACTGCCGATACGTGAGAACCGACTGCAGATGCCGGATAAAAGAAACTTGTTCCATACTGGATAAATGTTCTGTCATGTGCATCTGTATTGTCACTGCACCAGATCTGAGGGCAATAATATAACATTCCGGCATCAAATCTTCCTCCGCCTCCGCTGCAGCCCTCAAACAGTACATTTGGAAATTCACTTGTCAGACGTTCCAGAAGTTCATAAACCCCAAGCACATATCTGTGCGGCATCTCTTTCTGACGTTCTGCCGGAAGGACAGACGTATACCAGTCAGAAATACTGCGGTTCATATCCCATTTCACATATTCAATCCGGTTCTCTCTCAAAATACTGCTAATAGACTCATACAGATATTCCACCACATCCGGGTTTGCCATATCAAGTACAAGCTGGTATCTGCTGCGCATCGGATTTCTTCCTGGAATGCGAATAGCCCAGTCTGGGTGAGTGCGGTAAAGATCGCTGTCTTCCGAAATCATTTCCGGTTCAAACCATAGCCCGAATTTCATTCCCATTGCATTGATCTTCTTCACAAACGCTCCCAGGCCTCCTTTTAGCTTCTTCTCATTTACCTTCCAATCCCCAAGTCCGGATATATCCGTATCCCGTTTTCCAAACCATCCGTCGTCCAGCACCATCATATCAATACCAAGCTCCGATGCCTGCTTTGCGATCTGCTCTATTGCTTTTTCATCAAAATCAAAATACGTCGCTTCCCAGTTATTGATTAACACTGGGCGCTTTGACAACTGATAACTTCCTCTGCATACATGATGACGGATTACATGATGAAACTGCTGCGATAACTTTGCCATTCCATGTTCTGAATAGGACAGAATCACTTCCGGCGCTCGAAATTCCTGTCCTGGTTCTAGCATCCACGAAAACGTATCTGGATGGATCCCCATTACCATTCTTGTCTGTCCAAGTTGATCTTTCTCAATCTGCGTCTGGAATCCACCGCTGTACATCAGCAGCGCCCCCATACATTCACCCACTGTTTCCGTGCAGTTTTTCCCACAGAGCAGCACTGCTGGATTCTGTTGATGACTTGAAGTCCCTCTCGTACTGCTGCTCTCCTGAATACCATAGAACACAGGAAGCCGTTCTGTCTGACGCTCCATCGTATGTCGTCCCTGAAAATGTATCCACTCCCAATCTCCATATGGGATATCCATACAAAGACTGTGCACACGTTCAAGCACTATCGGAGTATTCCCCTTATTTCTGACAAACACACTTCTCGTAATCACATCTTCTTTTTCTAGCACACCATAGAGAAGCACCACTTCTGTCTCGGACGCTGTATCCTTCAGATAAATTTCCAGTGTTTCTGATTCTGACTCTTCTGCATACACCGCCGGAAGTCCCGGAATACTATATTTCCCTTTCCGGATAGAATACCTCTGAAATCGCAAGTCCAACGCCTGGCTTCCATCCTTATGTACAACTGTCACAGCCGGTACCCGAAAATCTCCCGTTCCTCCCCCCGCATACTCAAGAGGCATCGTATTCAATGAGTACGTTCTGTCATGTTCTGCTTCATAAATATTTCCTGCGAATCCCACATCCGGATAATCCAAAAGATATTCCATACACTCTTCTGTCTTTTTCCCATACCACAAGTGTTTCAGCACCCCGAATACATCCGCCTTCATTTGATAAAGTGTATTTTCTGTTTCCAGAGAAAACACATGCTCATTTACTGTTATTGCCATACTGTCATTTCCTTTCCATTTTTATAACACTCTCCGTATCTGGTAATCACAAACCCATATGATCCTAGATCCGCCGACAGTCTTATCCGATTTTCCTTATAAGTTCTCGTAATCACAAGCTGCTCTCCTGCCGTTTCTACCTGAATTTCCCCCTCCAGATGAAATGCCGGGTCTGTATTCCGAAGTTCCATAAGCGCTTTCAATTTCTGCACAACCGGACGGCTCTGTTCTTTCCCAATCTCCTCAAGCGTATAATAGTGACGGTTAATGTCCCGTCCATTTTTTGTCTTCTCCATCAATTCCAGATCATTTTCTCCGGCAAGAAGCCCCACATAATACACTTGTGGAATTCCCGGTGCAAAAAACTGAATTGCTCTCGCCAGCAGGTAAGCATCATCCCTGTTACCAAGCGCCGAATAATATGTTGTATTCACTTGATACACATCCAGATTATTGTACGCTTCCGAGCTATAGATTTTCTTTACATTCGCCCCCTGACGATACATTTGTTCTTTTACCGTCTCAATCGCCTCATCCGGAAGCAGATCCTTCACGTCCACAATTCCGATTCCATCATGGGTATCCAAAGTCGTAAACTGTTTCATCGGACACATTTCCAACCATCGTTTCAAATAAACTCCTGTATGATTGTAAAGTCCATGAAGCGTCAGTACCGGCAGCGCAAAATCATAGATCCAGAACCCCTGCCTTGCAATTTTCATCGGTATTGTATAGTGCTCGTGAATTTCCGGCAGAATTTCCACGTCATGCTTTTGGACAATTTTCTCAATTGCATGAAGCAGTTCCCAGATATCAGGTTCCACAAAAAAGCAGTTCGTATCCTCTTTTTTGACCGCATAGGCAAATGCATCCAGACGAATCATTGCTGCTCCTTTCTGACACATATCTTCCAGTGTTTCTTTGATAAATGCCTTCACAGCTTCTTTTCTCACATCCAGATCAATCTGTTCTTCGCAGAACGTACACCATATCTTCTCTCTTGTCCCATCCTGAAATTCCACCTCCAGATATGGCGCTCTCGGTTTTCTTTTATAAATCTTATCTAACTGTTCTTTTGTCGAGCTCCATTTGTCCAGAAATCTTCATACCGGATAAAAAAATCCCGATAAGGAGATGCATCTTTTCTTTTCACAAAATCCCTGAAATACTCTGATGACGCTGAGATATGATTTACCATAAAATCAAACATCAGATAATATTCTTTCCCGATTGCCTCAATCTCCTCATAAGTTCCAAACGATTCATCCACCACATCATACCGCATCGGTGCAAATCCCCGATCGGCCGAAGATGGAAAAAATGGCAGAATGTGAACTCCTCCCACCGCATCTTTGTAGTAGGTATTCAACGCCTGATGCAGTTCTTTCAAGTTCTTTCCCATGCTGTCCGCATATGTAATTAACATAATTTTATTTTCAAGCTTCATCTTATCTCTATCCTTTCACTGCGCCGTTTGCCACACCATTTAAAATCTGTTTCTGGCAAATTACATAAAAGATCAGAATCGGAATCAACGCCAGAATATATGATGCAAATGCCAGATTATAATTTGTCCCAAACTGTGTCTGGAAATTCAACTGTGCCAGCGGAAGTGTATTCTGCCCCGTTCCCGCCATAATAACAAGCGGCGTCATCACATCATTCCATGTACCGAGAGCTGTCAAGATTGCAACTGTTGCGTGCATCGGCATCATCATCGGAAAAATAATCTGCCAGTATGTTTTCCAGGCGCTCGCTCCGTCAATATCTGCCGCCTCTTCCAGAGCCTCCGGTATATTTTTCAAATACCCTGTATAGAGTAATACATTCATCGGCATATAAAATACGAGATACAAAAGAATTACTCCTGCACGATTTCCAAGTCCCATCTGCGACGTCTGTTTCACAAGCGGCATCATCAAAATAGAGAACGGAACAAACATTCCACTTACAATATACAAATAAATTACCCGGAAACTTTTCTTTTTTGCCATTCCTCTTCCAATCACATAGCCGGCAAGCGAATGGATCAGAATTGCCAACACGATTGTCGCAATCGTAATCAGTAAACTATTTCCGAGAGAATGCCAAAAATCTGTTACTTCCATCGCCTGACGAAAATTTTCTAAACTCCATCTTTCCGGAAACGCCAGTGCCCCGGCCACATCATTCGTCATTTCGCTCGGCTGTTTAAATGCAATCAGAATTGCCATATAAAGCGGGAAGAACACCGTTACTGTTCCAAGCAGCAATACAATCGTTAACATCCAATTTGCTTTTTTCTTTTTTTGCATTATAACTGTTCCTCCTTTTTCCCCATAACCGTCATCTGAAAAATAGAAATCGCCACGATGACAACAAAAAACAGTACCGCATTTGCACTTTGGAATCCAAACTGACCTCCATCCATACCATTTTTATAAATTAGATAAGAAATAGATTCGGTGCTCTGTGCCGGTCCTCCCTTTGTCAAAGACATAATCTGATCAAATACCATCAAAAAATTCTTCGTACTCAATACAAGATTGATTGTCACAAACGGTATTACAAGAGGAAATGTCACCTTCCAGAATTCTTTCCATTTTCCAGCGCCATCCAACATGCTTGCCTCATAAACATCCGACGGAACTGTTTGCAGACCAGAAATATAAATAATCGTATTCATCGCAACTGCCTGCCACACTCCAACGATCAGCACACCGATCCATGCATACTTTTCACTTGCAAGAATACTATCCTGCAGAAATCCGATCTGAAACGCATCTCCGACTGTCGGAAGGATATATGTAAAAATAAAACTGAAAATATATCCAATCACAAGTCCTCCAAGAATATTCGGTACAAAATAAATACCGCGAAGCGCACTTTTAAAACGAATTTGACTATTCAGTCCCAGAGCCATAATCAAACTCAGCGCATTTACAAGAACCGTTCCCACCAGCGCATATTTAAATGTAAACAAATAGCTTTTGCCTACTCTCGCATCCGTAAACAAGTCGATATAATTCCGCAGTCCTACATATTCATAGGAACCATAGCCTTTATAATTCGTAAAACTATAAACAACTCCTTTTAGCATCGGCAGCGTATTGAACATAAAAAACAATAGCACTACCGGTATCACAATTGCCAGAAATGTCTTATCTCGGTTACTCATTTTCTTTTTCATTGTGCATCCTCCATCTCTTTTTGATACTCCTGTACTTTGCGGATCAAATCTCTGTTATAGCGTTTCCATTCCGTATCAAACCGTTCCAGAAATTTATCTGTCGCATCCTCACTTTCATCTAGCAGATACGTCTGGATCATCGCATCCACACTCATCTCACTCGGATAGTGATGGTCTTGAAAATCTGCCATTTTATCATTTTCGATATAATCTCTCATTCCCTCTAGTTCATCCGGAATCGTAAATGCACCTTCTTTACAGGCAATGCCGCCCTGATCTTCCAAATAGATCTGAATCACTTCATCTTCATACAGAAAACGAAGCACTTCATAGACTGCCTTCTTCTGTTCTGTATTTTTCATAACACAAAACTGAAGGTCAATTCCTGAATTCAATACATTTTCCTCCACTGAAGAATTTGCCGGAAACACAAATGAATCAATCTCCATCTCGGGATTCACTGACCGGATCTGAGGAATTGCATAGCTTCCGATCGGATACATAGCAGCTTCCCCCCTGGCAAATGCAGTGCAGGCATCATTATAGCTATAGGCATACGGATTCGGTTCTGCATATGCGAGAAGTTCTTTTATTTTCTCAGCTGTTTCCCGATAAGCCATTGCAAATGTTGTCTCACTTTGATTTACCTGGCTGCAAGTATCCGAATCGGCAAGACCAACCGCCAGAGCGTTCCACGGCGCCAGACACGTCCACACATCTTTAAAACCGAAATACAGCGGCTGTATTCCACTGCTTTGAATCTGATCACACAACTCAGTAAATTCTTCCCATGTTTTCGGAATTTCCCAACCATGTTCCCGAAACATCTCTTTGTTATAGAGGATTCCAGCCGCATTTGCCGCATATGGAAGTGCATAAACGCCTTCTCTCGGAACAAACTCCAGTTCTTTATCCATTTCAAGATAGGACTCTTTTACCTTGTCTAGTTCTTCCAACTCTGAAATATCAAGAAATAGATCCGCATCCAAAAAATTGGAATAATTAATATCCCCTCCGATTCCGATAATGTCCGGGTAATCTTCCCGAATAAATCTTGTTTTCAAAATCGTCATTGCCTCATTCGGAGAAGAAATCGTCAGATGGATATCTTCATGCGTTTCATTAAATTGTTCTTCAATTTTTTCAAATGCTTCTACCGCTTCCTGTTTATAACACACCATCTCGACTTCTGTCTGATCACTTGAAGTTTTCCCTTCACATCCTACAAGACATGCCATTCCAAGCACAGCTCCCATGATCAGAGAGAACCTTCCGACAACCTTTCTTTTTGACATATCACAAGCCCCTTTCGCATTGTTTTTTCTTCCGTTTTCATCAAACTAATAGTAACATACCTTTATGCTATCAGAAAATAGCAGTATTTTTCTTGTTTTATACCACAATACAACTTTTTATGTTATAATAGCAATTAAAGACGCATTAAGGTATATTTGCTGAAAGGAGCCATTATGAGCAATACATTTTTTCATATTTTTCCCCATGAAAATTTTATTGATCTTGGTATGTATCAGTATGGATATGAACAGTGTGACCCCGGTCATTCCTTTGGTCCCGTGGCCAGAAACCACTATCTTTTCCACTATATTATTTCCGGAACCGGAACACTGATGGCCGATGATACAAAAGGGATTACCCAGACGTATTCCATCAAAAGCGGACAGGGCTTTCTCATTTTTCCAGGACAGATCACAACTTACTATGCTGATGAAAAACTTCCCTGGGAATATGTCTGGATTGAATTTGATGGTCTGAAAGTAAAAGAAATGCTTCAAGTAACCGCTCTTTCCCCGGATAGTCCTGTTTATCGCTCTCACTCAAAAGATCTGCGGGAAGAAATGATGAAAGAAATGCTCTACATCACACATCATACAGAGGAATCTCCTTTCCATTTGATCGGACATTTATATCTCTTTCTTGATTATTTAATCCAGTCCTCGAAACGGACCGAATCTATTTCTTCAAGCAAAATGAGCGACTATTACATTAAAGAAGCTATCCACTATATTGAGCAGAATTTTCAAAACGATATTTCCATCGAAGAGATCGCTTCTGTCTGCGGAATTAATCGAAGTTATTTTGGGAAAATATTTAAGAAATCCATCGGACGTTCTCCTCAGGAATTTTTGATGCATTACAGAATGTTAAAAGCTGCCGAATTGCTAAAGCTGACATCACTTTCTATCGCAGAAATCGGCTCTGCTGTTGGCTACGAGAATCAGCTGCACTTTTCTCGTGCCTTCAAAACAATATACGGTGTCTCCCCAAGAGAATGGAGAAATCACCAAAAACAAAAATAAGAATAAAGCCCCGGAAACCGAAGTTCCCGGGCTTATATTTGAGTTAATATTCTGATTACAGATTATAATTACTCGATGATTGTAGCAACTTTTCCTGATCCTACTGTACGTCCACCTTCACGGATAGCGAAGCGAAGACCCTGCTCCATAGCTACTGGGTGGATCAGTTCAACTGTCATTTCTACGTTATCACCAGGCATGCACATTTCGATACCTTCTGGTAATTCACAAACACCTGTAACGTCTGTTGTTCTGAAGTAGAACTGTGGACGGTAGTTGTTGAAGAATGGTGTATGACGTCCACCTTCATCTTTTGTTAAAACGTAAACCTGAGCTGTAAATTTGTGGTGGCATGTTACACTGCCTGGTTTAACAAGAACCTGTCCTCTTTCGATTTCTGTTCTCTGAACACCACGAAGAAGTGCACCAATGTTGTCACCAGCCTGAGCTTCATCAAGAAGTTTACGGAACATCTCGATACCTGTTACAACTACTTTACGAGTCTCTTCTTTGATACCAACGATTTCAACTTCGTCAGATACATGAAGTGTACCACGTTCTACTCTACCTGTAGCAACTGTACCACGTCCTGTGATAGAGAATACGTCCTCTACTGGCATAAGGAATGGTTTGTCTGTAGCACGTTCCGGATCTGGAATGTAGCTGTCAACAGCTGCCATAAGTTCCATGATCTTGTCGCCCCACTCGCTGTTAGGATCTTCAAGAGCTTTCAGAGCTGATCCCTGGATGATTGGAGTATCATCTCCCGGGAATTCATACTCGTCTAATAATTCACGGATTTCCATCTCTACTAATTCAAGTAATTCTTCATCGTCTACCATGTCACATTTGTTCATGAATACAACGATGTAAGGTACACCTACCTGACGAGAAAGCAGGATGTGCTCTCTTGTCTGAGCCATAACACCATCAGTAGCAGCTACAACAAGGATAGCACCATCCATCTGAGCAGCACCTGTGATCATGTTTTTAACGTAGTCAGCATGACCTGGGCAGTCAACGTGAGCGTAGTGACGGTTTTCTGTCTCGTACTCAACGTGAGAAGTAGAAATTGTGATACCACGTTCTCTTTCTTCCGGAGCTTTATCGATATTTTCGAAATCTACAGCAGCGTTACCTTCTACTCTTGCAGCAAGAGTTTTTGTGATAGCAGCTGTTAAAGTTGTTTTACCGTGGTCAACGTGTCCGATTGTACCAATGTTACAATGTGGTTTGCTTCTTTCAAATTTAGCCTTTGCCATTTTGAATAATCCTCCTTAATATACCTGCTTATGAGCAGATAATAATTACATTTTTGAATTTAATCAGCTAATTCTGATTATATTTCATCTTATACACTTTTTCAAGAGTTTTCTTGAATTTTGTATATTCAGGCCTGCAAATGAGGCTGATCAAGGGATTTCGGTCAGCCTACGCTGACCGGCGCAAATGCTAATCCCTGTTGATTATAATTTATTAAGCGTTCTTATTAGATAACACTTTTTCCTGAACAGACTTCGGAACCGGCTCATATTTCTCGAAGAACATTGAGTAGTTACCACGTCCCTGTGTTCTGGAACGTAAGTCTGTTGAGTAACCGAACATTTCAGAAAGCGGTACAAAACCACGAACGATCTTTCCGCCGCCTAAATCATCCATACCCTCGATACGTCCACGACGAGAGTTGATATCACCGATAACATCTCCCATGTATTCTTCAGGCATTGTTACTTCTACTTTCATGATTGGCTCAAGAAGTACCGGATCTGCTTTCTTCATAGCATCTTTGAATGCAAGAGAACCTGCAATGTGGAATGCCATTTCAGAAGAGTCGACTTCATGGTAAGAACCATCATATACGTTAGCGTGTACACCAACAACCGGGAATCCGCCAAGGATACCAGCTTTCATAGCTTCTTCGATACCTTCTCCAACTGCCGGGATGTATTCTTTCGGAATAGCTCCACCAACAACTGTAGATTCAAACTTGTAAGTTTCCTCACCGTTTGCATCCATTGGCTCGAATTTAACTTTACAGTGTCCGTACTGTCCACGTCCACCTGACTGTTTAGCGTATTTGCTGTCGATATCAACTGGTTTTGTGATTGCTTCTTTGTAAGCAACCTGAGGAGCACCTACGTTAGCCTCTACTTTGAATTCACGAAGCAGACGGTCAACGATAACTTCAAGGTGAAGCTCACCCATACCAGCGATGATTGTCTGACCAGTTTCCTGATCTGTATGAGCACGGAATGTCGGGTCTTCTTCTGCAAGTTTTGCAAGAGATTCACCAAGTTTGCCCTGAGAAGCTTTTGTCTTAGGCTCGATAGCCAGCTCGATAACTGGTTCCGGGAATTCCATAGACTCTAAGATTACCGGATGCTGCTCGTCACAGATTGTATCACCTGTTGTAGTGAATTTGAATCCGATCGCTGCAGCGATATCTCCTGAGTAAACTTTATCAAGTTCCTGTCTCTTGTTAGCATGCATCTGAAGGATACGTCCAACACGCTCTTTTTTGCCTTTTGTTGCATTTAATACATAAGAACCTGAGTTCAATGTACCAGAGTATACTCTGAAGTATGCCAGCTTACCAACGAATGGGTCTGTCATAATCTTGAATGCAAGAGCTGCGAAAGGTTCTTCATCAGAAGATTTTCTTTCAACTTCATTTCCGTCTTCATCAACACCTGTGATCGGCGGGATGTCTAACGGAGATGGCATAAATTCGATTACAGCATCCAGAAGCTTCTGAACACCTTTGTTTTTGTAAGCTGTACCACAGCATACCGGAACACATGCACATGTACATGTTCCTTTTCTTAAAGCTGCTTTCAGAGCATCTACTGAAGGTTCTTCACCTTCCAGATATTCCATCATTAAATCGTCGTCTAATTCGCAGATCTTCTCTACTAATTCTGTACGATATAATTCAGCATCTTCTTTCATATCTTCCGGAATATCAACGATAGAAATGTCATCACCTTTATCATCATTGTAGATGTAAGCTTTCATTTCAAATAAGTCGACAATTCCCTGGAAAGAATCTTCTTTACCGATTGGAAGCTGAATGCAGATTGCATTCTTTCCTAATCTTGTTTTGATCTGTTCTACTGCGTTGTAGAAGTCAGCACCCAGGATGTCCATCTTGTTGATGAATGCCATACGAGGTACATTGTATGTGTCAGCCTGACGCCATACGTTTTCTGACTGCGGTTCTACACCACCTTTAGCACAGAATACACCTACAGCACCATCAAGTACACGAAGGGAACGCTCAACTTCTACTGTGAAGTCAACGTGACCTGGAGTATCAATGATATTGATACGGTGTTCTAATGCACCAGCTTTTGGCTTGCAGTTTTCCTGAAGTGTCCAGTGACATGTTGTAGCAGCAGAAGTAATTGTGATACCTCTTTCCTGCTCCTGCTCCATCCAGTCCATAGTTGCAGTACCTTCATGAGTGTCACCGATTTTATGGTTAACACCGGTATAGTAAAGAATACGCTCTGTTGTTGTTGTTTTACCAGCATCAATATGAGCCATAATACCGATATTTCTGGTTCTCTCTAATGGATATTCTCTTCCAGCCAAGGTTTTTTCCTCCTATAATAATCGATACGTCTCTATATGAGTATTTCCCTCTGATATAGAGTAATTCCACGGCTGCACGCAGCCGGGAATTCTGTAACACAAAATTTAGAAACGGTAATGAGCAAATGCTTTGTTTGCTTCTGCCATTTTGTGCATGTCTTCTTTTTTCTTTACAGATGCACCTGTGTTGTTAGCTGCATCCAGGATTTCGTTTGCTAATCTTTCTTCCATTGTCTTTTCGCCTCTTTTGCGAGAATACAATGTGATCCAACGAAGAGCTAAAGCCTGTCTTCTGTCAGCGCGTACTTCGATCGGTACCTGATAAGTAGCACCACCAATACGTCTTGCCTTTACTTCAAGAACTGGCATGATATTGTTCATAGCCTCTTCAAATACTTCGATAGCTGGCTTATCAGCTTTTGCTTCTACTCTTTCAAATGCACCGTATACGATTTTCTGAGCTACGCCCTTCTTACCGTCTAACATGATGTTATTGATAAGCTTTGTAACCACTTTGTTGTTGTATAACGGATCTGCTAATACGTCTCTTTTCTGAGTATGTCCTTTACGTGGCACGGTTCTTCCCTCCTTAAACATTATTCCGCTATTTCCCATTCAGAAATGCGATCTGATTAATTCATCGGTACTCACATGTGTCTTTCTAATGATAATGTGTTCGTGCGGGACTTTATCTATCCCGCCAGCCTTACGGCAGGCGTCAACCCGCAACCTACAGGAATCATAGTTCTGTTTGTGATACGATTCTGTCTTAATTTGTTACCGAAAATCAGTGATTTTCTATTTCTTAGCGTCTTTCGGTCTCTTAGCACCGTATTTGGAACGAGCCTGTCTTCTCTTAGCAACACCTGCTGTATCAAGTGTTCCACGAACGATGTGGTATCTTGTACCTGGTAAGTCTTTAACCCTTCCACCACGGATAAGAACAACGCTATGTTCCTGAAGGTTATGTCCTTCACCCGGGATGTAACTTGTTACTTCGATTCCGTTAGACAGACGAACTCTGGCGATCTTTCTAAGAGCTGAGTTAGGCTTCTTAGGTGTAGCTGTTTTAACTGCTGTACATACACCTCTCTTCTGTGGTGATGATGTGTCAGTTGATTTCTTCTTCAGGGAGTTGTATCCTTTCTGAAGTGCCGGAGCTGTAGATTTCTTAACTGCTGTCTGACGTCCTTTTCTTACTAACTGGTTAAATGTTGGCATTCTTTTCACCTCCTATGGTTCTTCTGTTGGTTGCCTGGCAAAATCTAATTTTGCTTCGCACACAAAAATGACGCAACATTCCTGTGCACGCTTTTCTTATTGTAGTATGGTTTTCCCAAACTGTCAAGTGGGGAAAATCACTTTTTTTCTCAATATTTTCGGACAAATTTAGCCATATAGCTCAATTCGCTACATGGCTAAACATCCATTTCTTGTCTATGAAATTTTCTCCGCCAGATGACAGGCAACAAAATGACCTTTTTCAATTTCACGCAGCTTTGGACACACTTCCCGGCATTGATCTGTCGCATACGGACAGCGCGGTGAAAAATGACAGCCTTCCGGAACATTCATCGGACTTGGCAACTCACCTTTTAATTTAATCCGCTCTCTTTTCTTCGCCTTTCGTGGATCTGCTACCGGAATTGCTGACAACAATGCCTGTGTATACGGATGAAGCGGATTGTCATAAAGCTCATTACTTGTCGTTACTTCCACAAGATTTCCAAGATACATGACACCAATACGTGTACTAATATATCGTACCATAGATAAATCATGTGCTGCAAACAGATATGTCAGCCCAAATTCGTTTTGGAGATCTTCCAGCATATTTACAACCTGTGCCTGAATAGAAACATCAAGCGCTGCAATCGGTTCATCACACATAATGAATTCCGGATTCACGGTCAATGCTCTCGCAATTCCAATCCTCTGACGTTGCCCGCCGGAAAATTCATACGGGAATTTAATAAGATCATCTGTCTTCATTCCCACTTTATTCAGCAGATATTCCATTCGCTCTTTTCGTTCTGCTTCTGGCATTCCAATCTGTTTCAAAGGTTCATTTAAAATTTCTTCTACATTCCAGAATGGATTCAGTGCAGAATACGGATCCTGAAAAATAATCTGCATTTTGTTCTGAAATTCCTTCATTTCAGACGGTTTTGCATTTGTAATATCTTTTCCTTTATAGCTAAGCTTTCCTCCGGTAACATCATACATACGGATCAATGTTCGTCCAAGCGTAGATTTACCACAACCGGATTCACCAACAAGACCAAACGTTTCTCCTTTATAAATATCAAGGTTAACACCGTCTACCGCCTTTACATACTGCGTCTTTCCCCCAAGCAGCTTTTTGACAGGAAAGTATTTTTTTAAATCTTCTGCTGATATCAAAATTTCCTGATTCATTGTCCGTCCTCCTATTCCTGTCCGTTCAGGAAACACATTGCGCGGTGTGTTTCACTAAATTGTTTGTATTCCGGCATGGCTGTCTGACATCTTTCGGTTGCAAATTCGCATCGCTCCGCAAACGGGCATCCCTTTGGAGGATTTACAAGTGATGGTGGCAATCCATCAATTGACTGCAGCCGTTCTCCCTCTTTCAGATCAAGTGACGGAATTGCACGAAGCAGCGCTTTTGTATATGGATGTTTTGGGTCATAGAAAATCTCTTCTGCCGTTCCCGCCTCCATAATCAGCCCTCCATACATAATTGCAATCTTACTGCAAACCGTTGCCACAACGCCCATATCATGTGTAATCAAAACGATAGATGTATGATATTCTCCTTCCAGTTCTTTTAGCAAATCAAGAATCTGAGCCTGAATCGTTACATCCAACGCTGTTGTAGGCTCATCAGCAATCAGGAGTTTCGGCTCACATGCCAGCGCCATAGCAATCAGCACTCTCTGTCTCATACCACCTGAGAACTCATGCGGATACTGTTTTACACGCTGTTCCGGAGTTGGGATTCCAACCTTATCCAGCATTTCTACTGCTTTTTTCTTTGCCTCAGCCTTACTGCAGTTACTATGTCTAAGAATGACTTCTTCCAGCTGTTTACCAACTTTCACAAGCGGATTCAGTGCGGTCATTGGATCCTGGAAAATCATTGTCATATCTTTCCCTCTCATTTTGCGGTATTCATCTTCATTCAACTTTGAGAGGTCTACTCCATTTAACATCAGACTGTCACTGGAAATTTCAGCATTCTCCGGCAGAATGCCAAGTACTGCTTTCATTGTAACAGATTTCCCGCTTCCGGATTCTCCTACTAAACCGACAATCTCTCCTTCTCCTACGGAAAAACTCACGCCGCGGACTGCCTGCACTTCCTGTCCTCTGCTCTTAAAAACCGTTTTTAAATTATTGATTTCTAACACATTTTTACTCATTTTTCTCACCTGCCGTTATCTTCGGTTCTACAAATACTCTTAGTACATCTCCAAGCTTATTGAAAGAATATACTGTCAAAATAATCAGCACACCTGGAAGAATTGCCATATACGGTGCCTTCTGAAGATACTGCTGAGAACTCTGCAGGAGGCTTCCCCAGCTTGACATTGGAGCCGCAACACCAAGTCCCAGGAAGCTCAATGAACTTTCTACCATGATTGCACTTGCTATTGCTGCTGTCGCCGCTGTAATAATTGTAGGAAATACAGAAGGGAGCACATGTTTAACCATGATTTCAACTGCATTAACCCCAATAAATTTAGAATATTGCACATATTCTCTTTCCTTCGCTGAAAGCACTTCTGAACGCACAAGTCTCGCAATCTCCATCCAGCTGAACAGACCGATTACAATAATGATAGAAACAATTCCCCGTTTAAACAGCAATCCTACTACAGTAACCATAATAATCCACGGAATAGATGAAAATACATCAACAATTCTCATAAGGATATTATCTACTATACCTCCAAAATATCCGGCTGACATCCCAACTGCAATCCCAATGAGAATAGACGTCAACATTGCAAGTACTCCTACTACAAGAGAAACTCTTCCGCCGTATAATACACGCATCAGATAGTCTCGTCCCATTTCATCTGTTCCAAACCAATGCTCTGATGATGGCGGCTGAAGTTTATGCACTACATCTATAGCATCCGGATCAATATTGATAAACACAACAAAAATGCTGACAAGAATGATCACCACAAGATATATCGCTGCGAAAATAGCCTGTTTATTATTTTTAAATTCATATTTGACATTTTCCAGTCTTCTATTTTTCTTCATACTCTTCTCCCACCTATTTCATCGATTTAATTCTCGGATCCACCAGACAATATAAAATATCTGACAGTAAATTTCCAAGAATGACCAATGTTCCTGAAAGTACAAGCACACTCATAACAATCGGATAATCCATTGCCTGAATTGCCTTCACAAAATAAGGTCCGATTCCCGGCCAAGAAAAGATTGTTTCTGTGATCACCGCCCCTGTCACAAGCATCGGAAGCGCCATTCCAAGTTTCGTAATTAGCGGAATCAGTACATTTTTCCCTACATGTTTCAAAAGTATCTCTGCTTTTTTAGCACCAAATGCCTGCTGTACAATTACATAATCTTCTTTCAGCTGTCCAATTGTAGAACCCCTTACATATCTTGTCAGATCCGGAAGGAAACCAATTGTCAACACGATGTATGGCATTGCAAAATGTCTGAAATAGTCTGCAATAGAATGTTCCAAACCAATGGTATGCATCCCCATAATCGGGAATATTTTAAATTTATATCCCAGGAAATACATAAGAATCATTGCAAACCAGAAAGTCGGCATAGAAATTCCCACAGAACAAAGTCCGTCAATCACTTTATCCTGCCATTTATTTTTATGACTTCCTGCAACCAGTCCAAGCACAATTGCCAGAAAATATGCTGTTAAATATGCCGGCAGCACAAGCTGAATTGTTGCCGGAATACGGATTTTTAAATCATATTTAATACTTGTGTGAGATAACAGAGAATAACCAAAATCTCCCTGCATAATATTCCCAAGCCACCGTCCATACTGAACGATCATCGGGTCATTTAATCCATAGGCTTCTTTCTTTGCTTCTATCTCTGCCTGTGTCATATCCGGTGTCGTGATGGAATCAATCGCATCATACGGCGCCAGATTGATCAATGTAAAACAGATTACGGTAATCAAAAGCAATAACGGTATTGCCTGCAGAATTCGTTTTCCAATGTATTTTAACATCTTCTTCTCCTTTTCCTGACAGAAGCGCCTACACTTTCCTGCCAGCTACTCTTAATCATAAATAGAAGGGAGGCAACTTTGTGCTTCCCTTCTACCGTCTGCCTCTATTTTAATTTCAGCTTCGCCATATCTCCGAATGTATAGATCGGAACAAGTCCCGCATCTTCAACACCTTCTACACGAGCAGATGTAACAAGTGTTCTTAAGTTTGTTCCAAATGGATAGAAAATAGCTTCTTCAGAAACCTTTTTCTGTACTTCTGTGTAGATTTCTTTTCTTTCTGCCTCATCTAATGTGGCATTTCCTTGTGCAAACAACTCATCAATCTCAGGGCTTGTATAGTTGATCATATCATCTTTTGTAGACACAAACAGCATAGAGTACATGTCTGGATCAACTCCCATAACATATCCGCCAAAGAAGATATCGTAATCTGTATTTGTACGGTCATAAGCAGCTTTCATATATGCAGCCTGGTTCATTCCGCAAAGTTCAACCTGAATACCTACTTCTTTTAACTGTGCCTGAACTGTCAGCGCCATTCTCTGCTGGATGGAATCTTCCTCTACGAAGCAGAGTTTAAGAGCTTTTGCACCATTGGCTGTCAATTCTTTTGCTTTTTCCACATCCTGATCCCATTTTTCAACATCATCTGTGTAGTAAGCGTTGTTATATGGAAGGAAAGAGTATCCAAGTTCAAAGAACTCTTTATCGCTGTATGCTGCAAGCATGATCTCTTCACGATCCAATGCTCTTAACACACCTTCTCTGTAGCTCTTATCTTTCATGCTCTCCGCAACCGGGTTAAGACGCATATAAGCTACACGACCTTCACTGTAGTTTGTGATATTAAAATTCTCATTGTCTGCAAACGGGTCCAGAAGATCCGGAAGTGCGATCCATGCATCAACTTCTCCATTCTGAAGAGCGAGTGTTGCTGTATCATCTTTCTCAATAACTCTGTAAACAACTGTATCAATATTAGCTTCTCCGCCTGCATAATTCGGATTCTTTTTAAACTTTAAGTACTGTCCTGTCTTATATTCTTCTAATACATACGGACCAGCTCCTACAACTTCTTCTTCAAGCATATTAATATCAAATGTATTCTTTCCTTCAAAAATATGTTTCGGAAGAATGCTTGCCTCAGAAGACATAATTTCAAATGCACTTGCACAAACTGCCGGAAGTTTAAATTCCAATGTGAGATCATCCACTTTTGTTACTTCAATCGGTTTTCCTTCAATATACATATTCTGGCTGTTTTCATTCTGTGTATCGTAAGTATATTTCACATCATCCGCAGTTAATGGTTCGCCATCACTCCATTTCAAATCCGGTTTCAGCTTCATTGTGTATGTCAGGCCATCCTCAGATGCCTCCATACTTTCTGCTAAAATGTATTCTACCTTTCCATCCGGATAGATATAATACGCCGGTGAGTATAACAGATGACATGTCATCAGACCAAAACGGTCATCTGCTGTCAGTGGATTCAATGTATTTCCTGTATCACCACCGATTGCATAAGTAAAAATTCCATCTGTTCCTTTTGTTCCCTCTGAAGATGCAGTTGTCTCACCCTGAGCTGCTGCTTTTGATTTCGCTTCTTCCTCTGGGTCTGCTTTTCCGCATCCTGCCAAAGCTGATACAGCCATCACTGTACAAAGCAATAAACTTACCAGTTTCTTTTTCATGACGTTCCTCCTTATAATATAGGCTTTATGCCTATCTATTTATTACGCCCATATTATATATAATGTTTCCCGGAACGTCCAATTGATATATTTTATTATGATATTACATTTATTTGCTTTTTCTATTCTGCAAAATTTCTGTAACTTTACTAAAAATCCGAATCGCTAATGATCATATTTCCAATAATAATTACGCGATTGCCTGCCCATTATCCGGATCGAAGAAATGCATTTTCTCAGGATCCATAGCGATCCTTACTACCTCTCCTCTCTGGGCCTCTGCAGAAGATGCCACTTTTGCAATCAGCTGAAATTCACCATCCTCGAAATAAAGAAGCGACTCTGCGCCAAGCATCTCCCTTACTTCTAATTTCTCTTCAATAACAGAAGATGCAAATTTCTTCTGATGTTCATTGTCTACATACAGATCCTCCGGACGTATTCCCATAATGACTTTTCGTCCTATATAATTACCTGCCTGAAGGCGGAATGCGTTCCGCGGATCCACTTTTATTTTCTGAGCGTCAAAATATAACCACACTCCCTCTTCCTCTTCCATACAGATCCCTTCTATAAAGTTCATTTGCGGTGTCCCGATAAATCCCGCCACAAACCGATTCGCTGGATGCTCATAAAGTTCCGATGGTGTACCTACCTGCTGAATCATTCCGTCTTTTAATACAACAATCTTTGTCCCCAATGTCATTGCTTCAACCTGATCATGGGTTACATAAATAAATGTCGTATCCAATTCTTTATGAAGCCGTTTAATTTCAACTCTCATTTCCGCCCGAAGCTTAGCGTCCAAATTTGACAGCGGTTCATCCATTAAAAATACTTTCGGATGACGCACAATCGTTCTTCCGATTGCAACTCTTTGCTTCTGCCCACCTGACAACTGTCCCGGTTTTCGTTTCAACACACTCTCCAGTCCAAGTATCTGCGCTGTCTCGCGTACTTTCTCATCAATCTCTTTTTTCGGCAGACCCGCTAATTTCAAACTATAGCCAATATTATCATAGACGGTCATATGCGGATACAGCGCATAGTTTTGAAATACCATGGCCATATTCCGGTCATAAGAAGGCACATCATTCATCAACTCGCCATCCACATAAAGATTTCCTTCTGTGATTTCTTCCAAACCGGCAATCATTCTTAACGTAGTTGATTTCCCGCATCCGGAAGGCCCTACAAAAATAATGAATTCTTTATCCGGTATTGTTAAATTAAAATCTTTTACAACCTGAACATGATTATCATATACTTTACCTACATGTTCTAATACAATTTCTGACATTTCATCTCCTCCTCAAGAAGTGGTAGCAAGTATTCAACCGAGTCAATTACATAGTCTGCACCTCGCAGTTCCTTCTTCCCGCTTACGCCGCTTAATACACCAATCGATACTGCCTCGCATTGCTTAGCAAATTGGATATCATTTGCAGTATCTCCGACGATCGCAACTTCTCTCGGTGTAATTGCAAAACGCTCTGCAAATTGTTCCAACATATCCGGGGCCGGTTTCGGTCTTACGATTCCATTATCTGCTCCGAGATAATCAAGATATTCCAATACTCCAAGACGCTTCATGCATGTCTTCGCCGATTCATATGTATCCGCTGTTGCAAGACCGATGTAAATCTTCTTCTCTTTCAGTTCCTGAAATAACTCTTTCAGGTTTCCCAGAGGTATATATTCCTGATTTTTCTCAGTAACAATTCTCTGAAAAATCTTTTCCAGACGCTTTCCAAGCTCTGAATCCGAGTGTTCAATCAGAACTCCCATACGCGCAAACACAGCACGGATATCTGCTGCAATTTCTCTGTAAGATTTATATGCTAATGCTCCACATGGATCTACTTTCCCATCACAAACACCAATAGCCTCCATCACATAGCTGATTGTTTCCTCATCCTGCGGTAATTCCTGCTCCGCAAGAAACTCTGGAATTGCTCGCTCTGCAGCCGTCAGCCATAGCGAAAAGAAATCAATCAGTGTTCCATCTTTATCAAATAAAATCCCTTTAATCTTCATTCTTTATCTTCCCTCAAATTTTTTCACTGCCTCAGCAAAAGTCATACATTCATGAGTTTTCCTGCCATGATACACCGGATTTACATAAGCCAGCAGTTCTCCTGCCTCATTTCTTACTTCCGCACGCATGTAAGACCATTCTCCCTGCCTGAATTCTGCTTTTGCTTCCGCTGTCACACTGCCATCTGCTTCTTCTGTCTGTCTAAGCAGTTCACGTCTTCCCTCCCGAATCATATATAGGCAAATACGTTCCGTTGTGTGATACACACGAATATGATACTCAACCGAAACCGTATCTTCTTCAAACTGCAGCTCATCTCCCGGCAAATAACGGTTTCCATTGCAGAAAATCTCAAACGCTCCCATACAGAAACGGCTTACATACATATTTCCACAGCGCACCCGTTTCATCAGTTCTTTGGCAGACAATCCTTCACAAAACACAAACGTTCCCGGATCTCCGGCAATGGATGGAAGTTCTGCACCGTCATAGCGCTCTTCTAAAAGATTGTGGGAATCACTTCCTCCCACTCCCCATATGTTCCATCCGTCTTCCCAAAGCAGGTCAAGAAATGCCACCGCCTGTTCATTTGCTTCTTTCGCATACGGATAAGTAGGATCATTGATCACCTCAAGGCAGTCCATATCCTGCAGCGCAAGACCTCCGTGTTTCCATTTCCAGATATGAAGAAACGGATGATTCACGCTGACAATCCAATTTCTTTCCTTTGCCTCCGCAATTGCTTCATACATGAATTGCTCAGAACTTTCATCTCCCACATGTTCCATTAATTGTGGAAGCACTTTAGGCATCCGGTCGATACCAAAGAAATTACAGTGCCCCTGTTCTGTCGTAATTTCAATTCCCGGCAAAATCAAGAGTGACGTATCCACCCAGCCGGTATGAATCGCATTATGTTCTGTCGGAACATAAAAATCTAGTTCTGTCAGTTTCGCCTTCTCCATTGCAGATGCTGTTGTTTCTTTCCCGTCAGAAAGTGTTGTGTGTGTATGAAAGTCTCCTTTATACCACATCGTTTCCCGACAGACTTCACGCTTCCAATCATAATGATCCAACACCGTAAGTATTTGCTTTCCTGCTGCTGTTTTTGAAATCCATTCCTGCTCTCCTATTACATCTGAAACCTGAAATGGCATTTTGCCGTCTTCCTCAGCAGTTTCATCGTCGAAAGTCTCCAGCTCAATCACAAAATTTACCACCGCATCCCCAAGAAACTGTGCAATGTACTCTGTAAACAAAAATAATTCTATTTTCCAGTTTCCAGCTTCGATTGATCCCGGCACTCCTCCTACAGATGTATCTTTTCCTCCTGAACCAATTAGCAATTCACGCTCTCCATGCCCAAGAAGATGCCAAAGTCTTACCCTTCCTTCCTGATCATACACAACAAGATATCCCATGCCGGAATATTCCTTTTCTAATCTGACACGCAGTAACATCTGACTCGTAGCAAAAGGAATCCTTACGGATTCCTCGCTTCGTACTGCGGTAGATTTACTAATTTGAAATATGAATTCTTTCTTCATGTTACAATCTCCTCGTACATCCAAACACTATTTCGCAACACTATCCAGTGCCTTCTGAGCTGCAGCAGCCGCCTCATCAAGGGCTTCTTTCGCTGAAATCCCTTCAATTTCCACTTTATCAGCCGCAATCGTCAGCGCATCAAAAATCTTACCTCCTGTTGGGTCTTCCGGAAGAATAGAGCCATGCATTGCCTGCTGCAGCGGCACAAGAATCTGCGGATTACCTTCTGCATAATCTGCAAACTCCGGAACTTCCTGTGTTGATTCACGCACTGCAACATAACCTGTATTCATTGACCACTTTGCCTGATGTTCCGGAGTCGTAAAGAATTTCATAAATTCATATACTCCCTGTTTCGCTTCATCAGAAGCACTGTCAAGCATAACATACTGAAGCGCATCTGCTGTTGGTGCAGATTCATTTTCGCCCCATCCCGGCTGCTCCATCGCTGCTACGATGTTAAAATCAAGGTCAGCCTGGTCTCCTGAAGAACCAGTGTATCCACCTGCTTTATTTTGAAGCACATCATCAATTGTTTTATACCAGTATTCCCATCCCTGACCGCCAGAGTGAATTCTCATTGTTTTGTCTTCATGAATCCATTTGCGGAAGCTTTCCCAGACTTCAACCCATTCATCAGAATTGATTAAAACCTTCTTTCCGTCATCACTAAGGATTTTCGCTCCGTTACTTAAAGCCGCATCTACAAGATTTCCTGAACCCCACATTGCTCCCATCCATAAAATGCTTCGCCTTTTGACATTGTCTTCGCTGCCTTTTCAAGATCCTGCCATGTCTTAATATCTTCCGCCTTAATTCCGGCCTCTTCAAACGCTGCTTTATTATAGTACATTACCTGTGTTGTTCCATATGCAGGCATTGCAAACATGTCATCATCATATTTTCCCTGGTCAAAGAATACCGGAATATAATCATCCTCTTCAAAACTATCGTCTTTTTCTATAAACTCATTCAGATCAGCCAGCAAATCTTTCTTGTAGAGATTCCGTGATTTATCCACGTCAAGCAATGCCATATCCGGAGCATTTTTCCCTGCAATTCCTGCCTGAAGCTTCTCATATGTCTCTGTGTAATCTGCCTGTGTTGTACCAACAATCTCATAAGTATCTTGTGAATCATTAAATTTTTCTATCATATCGCCAAGTACATTTACTGCTGTCTTTCCGCCAGAATACCAGAAATCAATCTGTACTTTTCCGTCCTCTGTTTTCTGAACTTCTTCTGCATTTGCCGTTTTCTTTCCACATCCCGTAAATACTCCTGCTGCCAGAACAGCTGCCATACAAAGTGCAATCACTCTTTTCTGTTTCATAATCATTTCCTCCAAATTTTCCATTAAATTTACTTTCTTAATTACTTTCTTAATTCCTTTTTTAATATTAGCCTTTCATTCCCGTATCGCCGCCGATTCCATTGATAAACCATTTCTGCGTAAATCCAAATAATACAAGGAGCGGAACAATAATCAATGCGCTTCCTGCCATTACCAGCGGCCAGTTTGTTCCATAAGCGCCGCCTTCAATAAAGAAACGACGAAGTCCCTGAGATACCAGACTCATTTCCGGATCGTCTGTAATTAATGATGGCCACATATAATTGTTATAACATGCGATAAAATTCATCAGCCCAAAGGTAATAAACGAAGACTTTGTCATCGGCGTAATAATTCTCCACAAAATCTGCCAGTGAGAGGCGCCGTCAATTCTCGCCGCTTCTACAAGCCCTTTTGGCACTTGCATAAAAGCCTGCCTTAGAAGAAAAATCCCGAAAATGCTGACCGCATTAGAAATAATCAGCCCCGTATATGTATTCAGCAGTCCCATATTTGCCAAAATAATATACGACGGAACATATGTGGCTGCGCTTGGCAGCATGTAAGTCCCCATAATAATCGTAAAGAGAAGATGCTTCCCTTTAAATTCCAGAAATACAATCGCATATGCAATCATTGCTCCTGTTACAATCTGGATCAGCAGCGTTACTGCTGAGACAAACAAACTGTTGCCGATATATCTGATAAGCGGAGATTCCGTAAACACATTTACAAAATTTCCCCACTGGGGATCTGCTGGAAAAAATGCTGTCACATCCATAATCTCTGCTTTTGTTTTTAATGCACTGAGTATCATCCATATAAACGGGAATACCGTAAAAATACTAACTGCTGCCAGAACAATCGTTTTGCCCGCGAAGCTGAACCCTCGAAATACTTTTGTCTTCACAGCCAGATGCCCTGACTTTTCCTTCGGAAGACGATTCGGTGTCAGTGCAATTTTCTGACTTTCCATAATTTTCTTTCCTTTCCACAATAAACTCTTTTTACAACTAATAATGAACCCACTTCTTGGATGCCACAAACTGTATCGCAGACAATCCTGCTGTAATCAAAATCATCACAACTGCTACCGCTGTTGCCTGTCCCATATCAAATTCTTCAAATCCAAGCTGATAATACATATAAAGAAGGGTTCTTGTACTTCCCGACGGTCCTCCCTGCGTCAGAATCTGAATCTGATCATAAGCTTGCAGAGAATTGATCATCGTAATGATCATTAAGAAAAATGTTGTCGGTGAAATGCACGGAATTGTAATATCTCGGAACTGATGCCACCGATGTCCCCCGTCCATACCGCATGCCTCATACAATTCTGTCGGAACCTTTTCTAATGCTGATAAATAAAAAATCATCGAATATCCAATACTTTTCCATACAGTCACAAGAATTACCGCAAGCATCGCTGTATCCGAACTCTGAATCCACTGAAGCCCCGGCAGGTGGAAGAAATTTAACACCGCATTCGCCATACCGCTTCCCGGTTCAAAGATCCACGTCCACACAATGGATACTGCTACTGTTGGTGTAATCCACGGGGAAAATAAAATAAACTTATAAAATCCACTTCCACGGAAATTCTTTCTCAACAAGAGCGCTAACAAAAGCCCTCCTACAAGTGTTGGTACAAGTGTTCCGATCGTAAATACAAGCGTATTGATTACCGCCTCATAGAACCGGCTGTCCTGAAACAACATCTTAAAATTATCAAGAAACACAAAATCATACTGTGGGCTCATATAGTCCCAGTTCGTAAAGCTGATCATAATCGAACGACAGATTGGATATATCCAAAATACGACCAGCGGAATCAATGCAGGCATTACAAACAGAAATACATTTCCCGTATATCTGAGTTTCTGCAGTCTTTTCTCCTTCATCCTTAACTCTCCTTTCGAAAATGCATTCTACCGTACGAACATCAAATTCCAATGTAGAAAACTTAAAATCTGTGTAAAAAAATAGACAGGTCAATATATAACCTGCCTCAAAAATTTGTTTGACAACTTTTTACTTTAATGATATATTGATTTTAGTGGTTGCGCTGCGGAAACTTGCGATGCCCGCAGCCGGTGGAGTTCCATGCGTGGGCTCCACTTTTTTAATAAACAAAGGAGGTTTCCCAACATAGAAAATACAATTTTTTTCACATATGATGAACAAATTCAAAAACTCATAAACGAAAAACAGCTTATTATTTCCGACCTTGAAACTACAAAAAGTATACTGCAAAAATTGAGTTATTTCTCATTAGTTGATAATTATAAAGATATATTTACACACAAACCATCCGGAAAATATTTGCACGGTGTCACTTTTGAAGAGATTACAGCTTTTTATTACTTTGATGAAGAATTGAGAATCCTTTTTCTAAAATATATATTACATGTCGAACAATATTTAAAATCTATGCTAGCCTACTATTTTTGTGAAAAACACGGCACACAACAATCCGCATATTTATCTGTTAAAAATTATAATTGTACCCAAAAAAATTTAAACCAAATAAATCATCTAATCACAACTTTGGTAAAAACCATTTCTTTACCCAGCCACTACCGCTATATTATCCATTATGCAAAAACATATGACAATGTACCTTTATGGATAACTGTCAACGCACTTACATTCGGTCAAATTTCTAAAATGTATCAATATACTACTTCTGATATTCGCAGTAAAATAAGTCTTAATTTTTCTAATATATCAGAAAGTCAACTACATCAGCTCATTCGTATTCTCGCAAACTGTCGAAATATATGCGCTCATAATGAATGTCTTTATTCTTTTCAGATAAATGAAGCAATCCCTGATATGCCCTTACACAAAGAATTAAAATTACCACAGAAAAACGGACAATACTCAATTGGTAAAAAAGACTTATTTGCAGTAGTAATTGCCTTACGTTATCTAATTGACACCAAAGATTTTAAACAATTCAAAAAAGAACTTAACCAATTAATCCTTTCTGCTTTCAAAAATTGCCCGCATCTTACCCCGCAAGTACTATTTTCCAAAATGGGATTTCCAACAAATTGGAAAAATTTATAAAATATAAAATAAGAGCATTCCTCTATAATCGTTTCCGATCATTTCGTAATGCTCTCATCTTTCAAATTCATTATATTACTTTTCTATACTTCTACTTCAATCAAATCTTTTGTATAATGATTTAATACTTCGCATCCATTCTCAGTAATCAATACTAAGTCTTCGATACGAACTCCTGCAACTCCTGGAATATAAATTCCCGGTTCTACAGAGAAACACATACCCGGTTTCAGTACATTTTCATTCGTAAAAGATACATCCCCATACTCATGGACTTCCATACCGATATTATGTCCTGTGCGATGTGTAAAGTATGCGCCGTAACCCTGCTCTTCAATATAGTCTCTGGCTGCACGGTCTACATCGCAGAAACGTGCTCCCGGTTTCGCCGCCTCAATCCCTCTGCGGTTTGCTTCTTTTACCACTTCGTAAATTTCTTTTGCCTTATCAGAAGCTTTTCCGATAAACACAGTTCTTGTCATATCCGCACAATATCCGTCTTTCATACATCCAATATCCAACACAACAGCGTTCCCGTACACCCCTTTTGAGTCATCCGGCTCATGGTGCGGATCAGCAGCATTATCTCCATAGGCTACAATCGGATCAAATGAATGTCCCTGAGCGCCGTTCTTCAGATAAATCTTCAGGAGTTCTTCTCCCATTTCTTTCTCTGTCATCCCCTTTACAACAAGAGGAATCAATTCTCCCATGCTCTTATCATTGCACGCAGACGCAGCCCGCATCTTCTCCTGCTCGTCAGCAGTCTTAATCTGACGGATATGATCAATGATATAAGATGCATTCACAAACTTTGCAGATGGCATCTTATCCATAAGCGCCAGAAGAAAACGTGCCGGCCATACTTTATCTACACCAATAACTCCATCTTCTGACATTTCACTAGCCAACATTCCTACATAATCATCCGTATCTTCAAAATAGATTACTTTTGTTCCAAGAGTTTCTTCGTCCTGCGGAAATAATTTACCAATGATAAGCTTTGGTTCTTTTCCCTCTGCCAAAAGAAGAACCATCATTCGTTCGCCGCAATTTAGCATCGCGCCTGTCAGATAATATACTGCCATTGGATCTGTTACAAGAAACTGTCCGATGCCCTCTGCCTTCATCGATTCATATACTTTCGCTAATCTCTCCTGATTCATTGCAATTACCTCACTTTGCTCAAATAAAATCACTGAGAATATTATAAACTGCCAGATAGTAGAAGTCAATTTCCTCTTATCTTCTAATCCACTCTCCGTTTGTGAAGTCCGGAATTGCTACCGGATGTCCGCCCATTGCAATAGATTCCTCTGACAGTGCAGAAATACACATCCATGATGCAGCATCATATACATCGATCGGACAAGGTTCTCCATTGCGGATGCTGTCAAAAAATGCCTCAAATACAAGCCAGTCCATTCCGCCATGTCCGCCCTGAACTCCATCGTTCAAAAACTTCTGCCAGATTGGATGCTCATAATCTTTTTCATAGTCTTTTGCATTTCCCCAGTTGGCTTTGAAATCCCATTCTTCTTCTGCAGTATATTTCTTATCTACAAATACTGTATCATTTTCTTCTTCATACATTCCTTTTGTTCCGCAAACTGTGAAATCTCTGCTGTAGAAACGAGGAAGAGATGTATTCAGTGTAAGAAGGATTGTTTCTCCGCCCGCACATTTGATCATCGTATTTACAACATCGCCCTGTGCGAATCTTGTATTCATTAATTTCTCATCATCACTCATGCGATCTTTGATGTATTCCTGGATACCTGCAGATCTTGACGCCATAGATGTCAGCGTGAGCATACGGTTTCCATGGTTAATATTAAGAATTCTCGCAATCGGTCCTAATTCATGTGTCGGATAGTTTTCACAGTTACGGTGAATATAGTTTCTCAGACGGTAGTGACGGTTCTTCTCACCTTCGCTGACTTCTTCACGCAGGTCATGCATATATCCGCCGCGGCAATGAACGATATCACCGAATAATCCCTGTTTTACCATGTTCAGAGCCATCAATTCACGGCGTCCATAGCAGCAATTTTCTAAGAACATAAACGGTGTCTGTGTTGCCTCATATGTATCAACAAGATCCCAGCATTCTTTTACGCTGTAAGAACCGCCAACTTCCATTCCGACAGGTTTTCCGGCTTTCATAGCATCAATGGCAACTTTAATATGACTTTCCCATGCGCAGGAAACTACTACTACATCCACGTCATCTCTTGCGATCAGTTTTTTGTAATCTGTCTCTGTTGCCGGTACATGTCCGCAAACTTCTTCTGTCAGCTTGGCAGCTCTTTCATTTCTGTCTTCATAAACGTCACAGACAGCAGTTACTTTTACTCCCGGCATCAGCAGAATAACATCCTTCATTAACCAATAGCCTCTCACTCCCAGTCCAACAATACCTACATTCAAATTCTTCATTTCTAATTTCTCCTGTCTCTTTATTATTATAATAAAATACTATTCTTCACAGTTCTGAACAAACTCCTCAAGATCCACACTTTCTCCGCCATGGCATCTGGAATATTCTGCTGCGATTGCTATCACATGACTCTCAATCGAAGCATCAATTCCTGTTCTCAGACTGCTCTCGCTCATTTCTTCCTGCACCGCACTGACGAAATCATGAATCAAACGGTTATCCCCGCCTGCATGTCCGCTCATGTCTCCTTCTGTCGCACAGATCATTTGAGATTCTTTCCCATAAAGAGCTACCGTAATCTCGTTGGTACTCAAATCCCCGATAATATCCCCAAGTGTTCCGCAGATTTTAATCGTACGGCCACCCTTGCTTGTAAATGCAGTCATTGTAAATGAAACTGTCACATGATCTTCAAATTCCATGTTCACGACTTGATGATCCACAACATCATTGTCGCAGGCATATACACACCTTCCATATGGTCCCTCTTGAATCGCCTGGTAAATGGCTTCCTCACTCAGATCATTTGGCGACAAAATACAGACCGGCCACTTATCACGCTCCGGATCAGCCTGAAGTCCTCGGATACCTGTTTCCGGATTCGTAATATAAATCTTCTCCGCATCATACGGGCACTGTTCTTTTACCTTACAGCCGTCCATACAGCGTTTTGCCGCTCCCTCAGGTGCATTCTCCGGTTTAAAAAGATACAGATCGCCATAAGAAGATACACGTTTGCATTTTTTTCCCAGCAGCCATGCAAACATATCAAGATCATGACAGCTCTTCGCCATGATCATTGGGCTTGTCTCCTCACTTTTTCTCCAATTTCCACGGACATAACTGTGAGCCTGATGCCAGTATGTTACATTTTCCATTGCCTGAATCGTCACAACATTTCCAATCACTCCAGAATCAAGCAGTTCTTTTATTCTGCTGTAAAACGGCGTATAGCGCAGCACATGTCCGACTGCAACCATCTTCTTATGTTCATGAGCTGTCTTCTGCAAATGCAGGCACTCCTGAAGTGACGGCGAAATCGGCTTCTCACAGATAACATGATAGCCCTGCTCAATCGCTTTTACCGCCTGAGCTACATGCTGTTTATCCTGCGTCGCAATTACGCAAATGTCTGCAAGCTGCGGCTGCGCCAACATTTCTTCTGCACTCTCAAAACAGTTTTCCGGCGCTATGCCATACGTACGCTGCGCCTCTTCTCTCTTCGCCGCAATAGGATCTGCAACAGCAGTAACCTTCACTTCCTCCGGAGCCACAAGCTGATAGTGTGCATAAATATCATTCCCGCGGTTTCCAAGTCCCGCGATCGCCATGGTAACTACCTTGCTCATAGGATTATCCTCCTTGTCTTTGTTTCTGATACAGTAACATATTACTCGTTCTATATTATTTTTAACATATCTGAAAACAAATTACTATACAATTTCAGAGATATAATCTTTGATTTTAGCTACCACAAATCACAATCCTCTATTTTCTGCGACTCTATTTCCCGCGAAAGATTCTTCCAAGAGCAATCACAACTCCGTAAAATACTCCTGCTACCGGCCAGATAATCCATGTCCGTTCCCAGTCCATCGTCAAGAAACTCCATCCGAGATAAATCGCTGTCACTGTGCACCAGTAAATCGTGTTAAGAATATCATTTCTCTTATTTTCTAACTTCTTCTCCCGAGTATAATCTCCTTCCTCAAGAAGTCGCTGAAAACTTCCATACAAAATACAAGTCCGTACAATCATAAATACTCCCACAGCTACTAGCACAATACAGAAATCAAGCCCTATAACTGCAGCCATTCCCTCTTCATCAATCGCTCCAAGTACCATGAGGGGAATCGCACTTAAAATACACAGCACAACACCAAGTACAAGCCGGCGTCCATGTGTTCCTTCATATTTTGACTTCTGCTTTTCTACCATTCCACTTACACCGTACTCCAGTTCAATCACTTCTTTTTCAAGAAATTCATATGCTTCCAACTGTCTTCCGTAGAAAACAAAAATCGCTACCGCTGATGCTACAAGCAACAACAAAACAGTCATTCCAACTCCCGCCGCAGTCGCTTCTGAAATCATATAACCGCCTTCTGCATCCGACAAGCCTCCAAGCAAAATAAGAAGCACCGGAGATAAAATACAAAGCAGAACACCAAACGCAATTTTCCCGGCAGTCATTTGCACCATTTCCAAATAGCAGTTCGCCTCTTCCATAGAAATACTTCTTATCGGTTCTTCTGCATACGAATAGATTTTCGACTCCGGCATATCTCCTATCTCATCGTTCAATTCTATCCTTTCAATGGCATCTTTCAATAAATAATCCGTGCTGACATCAAACACTTCACTCATCTTAATAATCTTATTCAAATCCGGCACCGATGCTGCGCTTTCCCATTTAGACACCGCCTGTCGGGACACTCCAAGCTGATTTGCCAGTTCTTCCTGTGACCATCCATTTCTCTTTCTCAAATCCATAATCTTATCCGCTAAAATCATCTTCATTCCTCCTTAAGTCATTTTCTCTCGCTTAAGCATCTTTAGCATAGCAGATTTAACAGTTGCAGACTACCATTTTCACATGGAAATGCGTCAACCGGCAGTTGCAAAAGCAGTTTTCGCCCCAATAACTGCCAAAAGTGCCGTCCAACCACCACATGAGTGATCAGACGACACTTTCAAAATCTCTCTTATAAAATCTCTCTTATAAATAATTTTTCGAACAATGTCCGAAAATATATACCGGCAATTAGCTTCTTGCAGCTCCGTCTACGGATAAGATCTCACCTGTTACATAGCTTGCCATGTCACTTGCAAGGAACAGGAATGCATTTGCAACATCTTCCGGTTCTCCAACTCTTCCAAGAGGAATTGTTGCGATCAAAGGCTTGATCATTTCATCCGGAAGCGCTGCAACCATATCTGTCTTTGTAACTCCTGGCGCAACTGCATTGACACGGATATTATCACGGCCCAGCTCTCTTGCAAGAGATTTCGTCATACCATTTACCGCAAACTTAGATGCCGGATAGCCGCATCCTGAAGGCTGACCATAAAGACTTACCATGGAACTTGTATTTAAAATAACACCGCCGCCCTGCTCTTTCATAATCTTTGCTGCTGCCTGTGCACAGTTAAATACAGATGTAATATTCAAATCAACAATCTTCTGGAACTCTTCCGCTGTATAATTGTAAAGCGGTGTGCTCTGAGAAATTCCCGCATTATTCACAAGAATATCAACCGCACCAAATTCTTCCTTTACCTGAGCCATCGTCTCCGCAACCTGTGCAGCATCTTTCAGATTCGGACATTTGCCGCTCACCTTTGCATCCGGATATAATTCCTTCAGCTGTGCCAGCGCTTTATCAACTGTCTCCTGACGAGATCCCCATACAGAAACGGCAGCTCCATTCTCAACAAATTTCTTTACAACGGCAAAACCGATTCCACGAGTTCCCCCTGTAACAATTGCAACTTTATTCTTTAACATCGTAAACTTCCTTTCTTCTGCCCCTTAAGCAGATTCCAAATTAGTAATATACTGATTTAACAAGCTTTTAACAAATCAGTAATTATTACTGTTTTAGTTTACTCTTATTTTTCCCTTTTGTCAATAAAATCTCCAAAAAAAGCCCTCGCCAGGCATAATACCTGTGAGGACTTTTTGTTTATATTTTTTATATACTTTTATTAAGCTAATTTAGCCGGGTTGATTTTCACACCAGGTCCCATTGTAGAAGTAAGAGTTACACTTCTTAAATACTGACCTTTTACAGCTGCCGGTTTAGCTTTCATAAGAGCATCGATAAGCGTCTGGAAGTTGTCCGCTAACTGTTCTTCTGTGAAAGAAGCTTTTCCAATCGGCACATGGATAATGTTTGTTTTATCTAATCTGTACTCAATCTTACCAGCTTTGATATCGTTGATCGCTTTTGTAACGTCCATTGTTACTGTACCAGCTTTCGGGTTTGGCATTAAACCTTTCGGTCCAAGTACACGTCCAAGACGTCCAACAACACCCATCATATCTGGTGTAGCTACAACTACATCATAATCGAACCATCCTTCGTTCTGGATTCTCGGGATCAGGTCTTCTGCTCCTACGTAATCTGCTCCTGCTGCCTTTGCTTCTTCAGCTTTAGCATCTTTAGCAAATACTAAGATACGAACTTTTTTACCTGTTCCGTGTGGAAGAACTACAGCACCACGGATCTGCTGGTCAGCGTGACGTCCGTCACAACCTGTTCTGATATGAGCTTCGATTGTTTCATCAAATTTAGCTACTGCTGATTTTTTCACTAATGCAACTGCTTCTTCTTTATCGTAAAGATTTCCTCTTTCGATTAATTTAGCAGCTTCGATATATTTTTTTCCTCGTTTCATCTTAATAACCTCCTAGTGGTATTATCGGGAGAGCCCCTCCCACGTCTACTGTTCAAACAAAGTGTCTGCGATTACTCTTCTACTTTGACACCCATACTTCTGCATGTTCCTGCTACCATGCTCATAGCAGCTTCTACAGATGCAGCGTTTAAGTCTGGCATTTTTAACTCAGCGATTTCCTGTAACTGAGCTTTTGTAATTGTAGCAACTTTATTCTTGTTCGGAACGCCTGAACCAGATTTGATGTTACAAGCTTTCTTAATAAGAACTGCTGCCGGCGGTGTCTTTGTTATGAAGCTGAAACTTCTGTCATTATATACTGTAATTACAACCGGGATAATTAAATCTCCCTGATCTGCTGTTCTTGCGTTGAACTGTTTTGTAAATTCAACGATGTTTACACCGTGCTGTCCAAGAGCCGGACCAACCGGTGGAGCTGGAGTTGCCTTTCCAGCAGGGATCTGTAATTTAATATAACCTGTTACTTTTTTTGCCATTTTATTGTACCTCCTTGTGGTAATTGCGGGGATGTTCCCTCCCACTTACTGTTACATCTTCTTGACTTCTGCGAAACTGATTTCTACCGGTGTTTCGCGACCAAATAACTCAACATTGATTGTCAGGCTCTGTTTCGGAACATTCATGCTCTGAATTACTCCGACTGTACCTTCCCAGGCACCGCCTGTTACTGTAACTGCATCGCCTTCCGCGAAATCTACTACGATATCCTCTTTCTGGATTCCAAGATTCATCATCTCAGCATCTGTAAGCGGTACCGGTTTCGATCCAGGTCCAACGAAACCTGTCACACCTCTTGTATTTCTTACGACATACCAGGTATCATCATTCATAATCATATGAATCAGGACATATCCAGGAAACATTTTCTTCTGAACCGCTTTCTGAGTGCCTCCGCGCATCTCAACAACGTCCTGCATCGGTACTCGTACCTCAAGGATCTGATCCTCAAGATGACGGTTCTCAATTGTCTTATCAATGTTGGCTTTTACTTTGTTTTCATACCCTGAATAAGTATGAACTACATACCATTTTGCCTCTGACATAAAATCACCTTTCATAATTGCCCTTGTTTATCAGTTTCTTATTTTACTAATAAATCAATTCCGTACTGTGCAACGATATCCACTACTGTGATAATTGCTCCAAGTACTACGGAAACAAAAACAACTGCAGCCGTCTGCTTTCCAAGTGTTTTCTTGTCTGGCCAAACAATTTTCTTAAACTCTGCCTTCAAGCCCTTGAACCAGCTTGTCTTCGGAGCATTGTTTTTTGTTTTTTCGCCCATAACATTCACCTCAGACAACTACTTTGTTTCTTTGTGCATTGTGTGTGATTTACAGAACTTACAATATTTCTTTGTTTCCATACGTTCAGGATGTGCTTTCTTATCCTTCATCATATTGTAGTTACGCTGTTTACATTCTGTACATTCCAATGTGATTCTTGTGCGCACAACTTCCACCTCGCTTCATGTTTAATTTCATGTTTCGTGTTACATGGCAGCTTGCGAGACTGCCCATTTTTAGGCATAAAAAAAAAGACCTACTTCCATTCGCCTGTCTAGTATAGCATGGCGAATAGCGATAAGTCAAGTTTTTTTTAAGAAGTGCAGATTTCAGTGCAGATTTCTATAAAATTCCTCTGTGTGTAGCTCTCTTTGAATCTTCTATGAAGATTCAAAATGATTTCACTTTGTTGCTGTTTGCGTATTTTCCCTGAACCGGGTTGACACAGATCTACTGTGTTTTATGATAAATTTTCTAAAGATAATGTACGGCGGCAGATCCGCCGCCGTGACCGTTAAGTACTCATGTTTCATAATTATCATTTTATGAACATAGCTTTCTCATTTCCTGAAGAAATCCCTCTATCTCCTGAGCCGAAAGCGCTGTTTCAAACAATTGATCCAGAACTTTTAAATCCTTCTCATTTTCCAGAAGGCTTTCAACCTCTTCCGGCACTTCTCCAATGCGGTTCAATACCGTCAGAATGTGTTTTCTGACAGCGCCTAGAGCTTCTTCTCTAGCTTCTTTTCTCTCTTCTTCCATCATCTCTTCTAACCACATATATGTTCGCCCCATTTCCCGACTGTCTTTGATCTTCTGAATGTCTTTCTGCAGCTTCGCAATATAAGGATCTTTATAAGTCTTCTCACTTTCTTCCAGACCGGATCTCACAAATTCCAGAAATGTTACCAGTTCCTCCGGCACCTGATCTTTATCTTCCCCTTTGGTGCTAAGAAAAATATACTGGCTTCCATCCTGAAGTTCCAAGCCTTCTTTTGTGCGCATCTGAAATTGATACAAATACTTCTTTATTTCGAATGGATCAAAATCGCAAATAAAGATAACAAATACATCCGGCAGCTCTCTATACGGCGTTCCGCTCGCAAGCAGTTCCATATCCATCTGACTGCTGTAATATCTGGCTCGCTTTGGCAAAAAGTCTTTCGGCAATACTTGCATTTCCAGATTATAGTGCGTCCTGTTCTCGTCTTTTGCAATAACATCCATCCGGATTCCCTTATATTCCGGGTGATAAACAATACTCTTCTCCAGATCGATGGTCAATGATTCAATCTGAAATCCCAATATTCTTTCCAGAAATTGCTTGCAATTATCATCTTGAATCATAACTGCCCCGAACATCCAGTTGTCTTTCATTGTCAGTTCTTTTAATTTTTTCATCCGTTTCCTCCATCTGCACAGAGGAATTTTATATGGCTTCAGTATAGCATAAGCACCTCCGGAAAGCCATTGTGCATATTACCAAAAAAACTCCAGAACACTTTCTGCTCCGGAGTCTTTCTTCTGACTAACTAATCTCTATTTTCTTTTTTTAGCAGTTACACCCATTCCGACTGCTCCTGCACAGATTGCAAGACCTGCCAGCGCCAATGTGATCGGCTCGCCTGTCTGTGGAGAAGTAGCGCCATTTGCTGCTGTTTCTTTATCGACAACAAACGCTACCGGTGAAAGTGAATGGAATGTTTCTGTAATCGTTCTCTCTCCGGCTTTACTCTCTACTACTTCCCAAGCTTCTTTTGCTGTGTCAAAGTGCAGAACCGTTACTCTTGATCTTATAGTTACACCTTCTACGTTAAAAGTAATTGTTACAGGGAATACCGTTCCTTCCGGTGCAATAACATTTTTGATATCTGCTACCTGCATCCCCTCTTCGAACTCCACCCCAGAAGCTTCCATAACTTCTTTTACATTTTCAATATTCTTAATTTCCTCTACCGCTGCTACTTCCTCTGCTGTAAAATTTGTCTCGGAAACATTTTCAACTTTAATAGCAACTTCATTGCCATTCTTATCTGTTGCTGACTGAACTCCTGAAACAACTCCCGATACGGTTACGCTCGGCGCTGCAAATGCTGTCATAACTGTCGTCGCTGCAAGTACTGCCGCGCTCATCAAAGCTATCATTTTTTTTCTCATGATAAGTTCCTCCTCTTCTCCTTCATCATTATAATAAATACATGTTTATCTGTCAGCAGTCTGCACCGGACGATAGAACATATTTATTACCAACTCATACAATTCATCTTCATTTACAATAAATTCATCATGTTCCGTTCCGGCTCGAACCTCCCCCGGGACAGTATAGATATCCTTTGCTGACAGACCATATTCCGCCAATTCATTAATATCTTTTGCTGACATATCTAAAACCACATAAGGATCTAATATACCGGAAAATGTTTCATAATACTTGCCGCTCTCGCCTGCTTTTGCTTTCACGGCCTCAAAAAGTGCCGGCACAAACTGCATCTGCCGTTTCATACGATCATGATTACTGCCCAACTGATTCGTATCACGATATCTCACATACTTTTCTGCCTGCTCACCATTCATCTGCACCACTGCTCCAGCAACAAAAGCCGGATCAATTACAGTATAGTCTTCCGGAACAGTCAGCGTAACTCCCCCCACTGCATCTGTAACAGCTTGAATCCCTTCAATATTCATCGCAATGGTTCCATCAATCGGAAGCTCATAAAACAATCGAGAAACCGCCTTCTTCATAGCCCAGCTACTGCTCTTTCCGCCGTTGGCATAGGCATACTGGGTTGCAATCTGTTTTCGGATTGTTGTAGAATAATTGCCCGACACATCATAAAGATCCACATCGGTCATCGTATCCCTCGATATCTGGAACACTCTCCCGGTTTTGGATGTGCGATCCATAGAAATAAGCAGAATTCCGTCTGCCTGTCCCGCTGTTCCAGGTGTCTCCTGCTCTGTCAGCATATCCGTCTTGTCAATTCCAAGAAAAAGAATATTCTTCAAATCCGAATTATATTCATATTCTTTGCCATTATATAATACGGTATTGCTTAGGTCCTGTGCCGGGATAGACGTTTCTTTTATTTCTTTATCCCGTAGCTCGCTCCAAAGGAAATACCCCGCCGCCAGCAAAATCATGACACAAAATACTGCGGAAATCATTTGTAATCTTTTATTATTTTTCATCGATCAGTACTGCCTCCACAAGAAACCTCTGCCGCTCATTGCTCGTACAGGTAGATAATGTTAGAATTCTGTCTTCTGCTGTAACCGGACACTCCTTATTCAGATAAGTATTCATATTCCGCACTTGTGAAAGAGAATCAAGAAACGCCTGGTACTCTTCTGCATTATTAAAATCATACGATAAGAGCAAATGTCTGTCATCATAGGTTACTGCCCCAAACACTTCGTATGTGTAAATATGCTTCGGCGTATAAATATAGATCTTCTTATGCTCCTCCATATATTTTCGGTCAACATACTGTTTCAGACCGCCGAACATAGAACCATCTCTCATATTATGTCCATATACAACCGTATTCTTATCAGCAAATGTCGTCGTGTTCAAATTCTCAGTATAAATAGAGCCGGGAAGTCCTTCTTCTCCCTCTATCGTATGATCAAGATAATATCCCCGGTCATTAGCGCTTTGGACAATCGGATAATTCACTTCCGTTCCCGGAATTTCAATCCAGGCATAAATGTCCGGATTTATTTCTTGAAGTTTTTCAAAATCAACCGGAATCTCTACCGCTTCCGATGCTTCATCCGTTTCTTCTGATTCTTCCTTCGTTTCCTGCTTCGGCAACACTTTTTTCTCTTCACGAACCTTCTCGTAAATGTTTTCATTTTCTTTTTGTTTTAAGAAATAATTGCCTCCCACTGCAAGTCCTCCGACAAACATAAGCAGGCATACAACGAAGAATATTTTATTTTTCTTCATGCGAATCACCCTCTGCACGCTGTTTGCGTGAAGGTTTTTCCATCGGGATTACAACAAGCGTCTTCAAACCTAGGGCTCGTTCAATATCCTCTTCTGTGCGGATATTATCATTCATAACATGACGCAATATAATGTATAATGCGACAAGCGCAAATCCAATCAGGCATCCCTTTACTGTATTCTTCGGAATATTCGGTCCTATCGGAACGATAGGAATCTCTGCCTTCTCCATGATAGACGGTGGATCTGACTTCGTAATTTCTTCCACCCTCAGAATCGCCTCTTCTGCCACTGCATTGGCAACATCACAGGCATCTTCCGGATTTTCTGAAACAGTTGTTAATGTCAGCATACGTGTTGCCGTATTAGAAGCTGTAATCATTCCCTGAATCTGTCCCCTTGTAAATGTCTTACCCTTCTCCCTAAGCAACCTTTCTGCTGCTCGGTCAATTACTGTTTTACTCGTTACAATCTTAGAAATATCTTCCGCCAACTCTGTTCCGAGCTGCAGATCAGCCACCGAACTAATCGTTACTGTCGAAGAAACCATATACAGTGTTGCGCTAGACTGATATGTAGGAGCGATAAATTTCCAGCTCACAATCAAAAATACTGCTCCACCTGCAATCGCACCGATCAGCAGCAGCCACCATTTCTTCAAAAGCGCATATATAATTGCAAGCAGATCAATTCTACTATCGACTATTTCTTTTCTGTTTTCTTCATTCGTCATTCTTTCTGCCCCCGCTTATTTCTGTTTCTTCTCATCCTGATAATAGTTCTTCTGATAATAGTTCTTATAATTCTTTGCATAATAAGATCCACGACCAGTCTCTACTTTATTAAGAACCGCTCCAAGAATGTTATGATTTGCTGTCCTGATCTGCTCCACGGCTCGGAGCGCTTCCATTCTTGATGCCTTGTCTTCTGCAAGTACGAGAACAGTTCCATCACAATGCTTTGCAATAACCGCTGCATCTACCACACTTCCAATTGGCGGCGTATCTATAATGATGTATTCAAATGTATTTCTTACCTCTTCCATTAATGCTTCAAAGCGATTATTTCCAAGCAGCTCGGTTGGATTTACCGGAAACACTCCCGTCGGAATCATATATAAATTATCAATATTTGTGGAATAAACTACTTCCTGCACTCCGGCATGTCCAGAAAGAAAATGACTTAGCCCCTGTTCCATTCCATGAAGATCCAGACGCTTAATGAGTACTGATTTCCTCATATCTGCATCGACCAGCAGCGTCTTATATCCTGCATCTACAAATGCCTTCGCCAACTGAAATGTTACCGTTGTCTTACCGTCTCCCGGAAGACAGCTCGTCACTGCAATTACCCGGTTCTCAATCCCAGTAAATTCAATATTCGTTCGCAGCGTACGGTATGCTTCACGGATGCGAGTACTTCTCTCTAAATTTATTATTAATAACAATGCGATTCACAATTCCCCTCCTAAAAGTCTCCTTCTGCTTATTACTTTGTTTTTAATTGGATAATCCGTTCTAATCTATCATATTCGTTTTCGACAATCAAGACAAATACAGTACTATACAGGGCAACCGCATAAAATATCCATTTAGAGAACTATTTCCCTAGATGGATATTTTTAAATATTTTCTACAATTTTCTCAAAAATCAATTCCTGCACATATTCTAAATGATATGTATATAACATACTCATCTTTTTATAGGTCATTTTTTTCTTCTTGTCAAATCGTTTATCCAATTTCATAAGATTATAACAGATCTTTCGGATCAGTGACAGATTTTGCATCGCTTTTTCTGCTTTGATTTTACATGCATCCTCTCGAAAATGAACATCCAACACCCAATGAAGATTGTTTTC